>DATJRL010000128.1:0-26803 GCA_035504785.1 Caulobacteraceae bacterium | reverse complement strand
GAAACTTCGAGCAGCCGCCATGCAGATGTTAGGGTATGTCTTGCTGGACTACGATGACGAGTATGAAATTTCTGACGTTATGGTCTACTTGCCTCGGCAAAGGTGTTCGTGGCGGGTGCCGCTGTGGCAATTCGTGTTGCCGGCCGCTGACGTAATACTCGCTATGAGCCGCGGAACGATTGAGGGCGTCGAGTCGGACGCCGAGATCAAGTTGAAGACCCTGCGCCGGGACTTTCGCAGGGTCGCCAAGTCGACCAACTAGGTACCGCCACGTCGGCCGAAAGATGGACGCGGCCCGCCTCCGACGGCATCCTGTCGCAAACGAGGGCGCGGGCCCTCGCCACGGACCCGACCATGACCAGCGGCCTCGGCACCTATCGCGCGAAACGGCGCTTCGACGAGACCCCGGAGCCCAAGGGCGGCGCGGATGGCGACGGCGATCAGATCTTCGTCATCCAGAAGCACCACGCCCGGCGCATGCACTACGACCTGCGCCTGGAGATGGGCGGGACGCTGAAGAGCTGGGCGGTGCCGGAGGGCCCCTGCCTCGATCCCAAGGTGCGCCGCTTCGCCAAGCTGGTGGAGGACCACCCGCTCGAGTACGCCAAGTTCGAGGGCCGCATTCCCGCCGGCAACTACGGCGCCGGAACCGTCATCGTCTGGGACCGCGGGACCTATGTGACGCTGAAGGACCCCGAGCAGGGCTTGGCGGACGGCGAGGTCAAGTTCCGGCTCAACGGCGAGAAGCTCACCGGCGGCTGGACGCTGGTGCGGCTGAAGGACGACCCGACCAACTGGCTGCTGATCAAGGAACGCGACACCTCGGCGCGGCCGCTGGCCGAGTACGACGTGCTGAAAGCCGAGCCCAACAGCGTCGTCTCCGGCCGTCCGGTCGACGAGGATCCGATCGTCCGCAGCCGCCCCGCGCCGCCAAAAGCCGCCAAGATTCCCGGCGCCGTCGCGGCGCCCTTCCCGACCAAGTGGCGCCCCCAGCTGGCCGACACCGCCGAAGCGCCGCCCAAGTCCAAGGGATGGATGCACGAGATCAAATACGACGGCTACCGCACCCTGGTGTTCTTTGAAGGCGGCAAAGTGCGTTTGATCACGCGCAACGGCCATGACTGGACCAACCGCTATGGCGCGCTGGCCAAGGCCTTCGCCAAGCTGCCCTGCAAGAGCGCGCTGATCGACGGCGAGGTGGTGGTTCAGGACGCGCGGGGCGTGTCGTCGCTCAACCTGCTCGAACAGGCGCTGTCGGAGGGCGACAGTCACGTCATGACCTACTTCGCCTTCGACCTATGCCACCTCGACGGCTACGACCTCTCGGGCGCCAAGCTGATCGACCGCCGCAAGGCGCTCGAGGGCCTGCTGGCGCCGCTGATCGACGACAAATCCGCGATCCAGTTCAGCGACCACGTCGAAGGCGATGGCGAGCCGCTGTTCGCCGAGGCCAGCCGCATGGGGCTCGAGGGCATCGTCTCCAAGCGGCTGGACGCACGCTACGTCCAGGCGCGTTCCCCGAGCTGGGTGAAGGTCAAGCGGATCGAGATCGCGCCGTTCGTGATTGTCGGCTTCCTGACCAACCTGCCGAAGACCGTCTCGTCCCTGCTGCTCGCCGAAGAGCGGGACGGAAAGTTGGTTTATGCGGGCCGCGCCGGCTCCGGCATCGGCGACGCCAAAGGCCGCGAGTTCTTCGACGCCTTCGCCGGCGACGAGCGCTCGACCCCCGTCATCCCCGTGCCCAAGACGCCCGCCGCCCACTGGATCGAACCGAAGTGGGTCGCGGAGATCGGCTATCGCAGCCGCTCGGCCCAAAATTCGCCCCGCGCGCCGGTGTTCATGGGTTACGCCCGTCGGCCGGACGCCTCCGTGCGCAAGGCAGTGAAACCCAAGCTGATCGGCGATCGCGACCTCGCCGGCGTCACGCTCACCAATCCCGAGCGGGAGATGTTCGCTGGCAGCGGCGTCACCAAGCTCGACGTGGCGCTGCACTATGCCCGGGTCGGCGACTGGGCGCTGCCGGAGCTGCTGCGACGGCCCGTCACGCTGATCCGCTGCCCGACTGGCGACATCAAGGACCTGTTTTACCAGCGCCACGCCTTCGCCGGCCTGCCGCCGGGCGTCGAGACCATCGAGCTGGCCGACGAGAAGGAGCGCGCCGCCTTCATCACCGTCACCGAACCGCGGGGCTATCTCGGCCTCACCCAATTCGGCGCGGTGGAGTTCCACCTGTGGGGTTGCCACATTGACGATCCGGAGCATCCGGACCGGCTGGTGATGGACCTCGACCCCGACGAGAGCCTGCCCTGGGCGCGGGTCTGCGACGGCGCCGAACTGCTGCGCCAGCGGCTCGAGGCGATGGGCATGCGGCCGTTCCTGCGCACCACGGGCGGCAAGGGCCTGCACCTGGTCATCGCGCTCGAGACCAGCCAGGGCTGGCCGCTGGTCAAGGGCTTCGCTCAGGCCTGCGCCAAGGCGATGGCCGACGATTCGCCCGGCCTGTTCACCGCCGTCGCCTCGAAGGAGCGGCGGAAGGGCCGCATCTACATCGACTATCTGCGCAACGCTCGGGGCGCCAGCGCCGTCGCCTCCTACTCCTTGCGCGCCAAACCCGACTTCCCGGTGGCGACTCCCATCGAGTGGAGCGAGCTCAGAAAGCTGTCAGGCGCCAACGCCTTTAACCGTCTAAATATAGTCAAGCGTTTAGAGTCCCTGGCCGCCGACCCTTGGGATGAGTTAGGATCGGCCGCCATCAAGATCACGCCAAAGATGCAGCGTGACGTGGGAATGAAGATATGAAGGGGTGTCGTTCATGGCCGGACGCGCGTCTTGGAAGGGTTATCTGAAGCTGTCGCTGGTCTCGTGTCCGGTGAAGCTCTATCCGGCGACGTCTGCGTCCGCCGGCAAGATCTCTTTCAATCTGCTGCACAAGGACACGATGAACCGGGTCCAGCAGCGCTATCACGACCCTGAACTGGGTGAGATCGACCGCGCCGACTTGGTCAAAGGCTACCAGTTCGAGAAGGACCGCTACGTGGTGGTCACGCCCGAAGAGATGGACGCCATCGAGATCGAGTCTAGCAAGACCATCGACATCGACGGCTTCGTCGACGCCGGCGAGATCGATCCGATCTACTTCGATTCCACCTATTACCTGGCGCCCGACGGGCCGATCGCCGAGGAGACCTTCGCGGTGATCCTCGAGGCGATGAAGAGAGCCGGCAAGGTCGCGATCGCCCGCATCGTGCTCTCCGGCCACGAGCGCCAGGTCGCCATCGAGCCGATCACGGACGGCTTCCGCTTGATGACGCTGCGCGCGGCCAAGGAGATCCGCGAGCCGGCCGGCGTGCTCGACAAGCTGAACGTCAAGGTCGGCGACGACATGCTCGGCATGGCCAGCATGATCATCAAGCAGAAGCCGATGCACTTCGAGCCGGAGAAGTTCGAGGACCATTACGAGGAGGCGCTGATGGCGCTGGTGAAGTCCAAGATCGCCGGCGGCGAACCGGTGATCGCCAAGGCGCCGGAGCGCGGCAACGTGGTCAACCTTATGGACGCGCTGCGCCGCAGCATCGAAGACGAGCGCCGCCCGCCGGCGCCGAGCCTCGCCAAGGACGCGGCGAAGCCCGCGGCCAGGGCGGCAAAGCCGGCGAAAGCGGGAACCGCCGAACCAGCCCCCAAGTCGTCGAAGAAGAAGGCCAGCGCCGCCTGACGCCATGGACCTGACCGGCCGCCAGGTCGCGCTTTACGGCAGGTTCACGCCCGGGGTTCGCGATCGCCTGCAACGTCGCGTCCTGGACGCAGGCGGCTCGGCCGCGCGCGATCTGACGCGCCACGGCGATCTGCTTGTGGTTGGCGCGCTCGCGACGACGCTGATCGACAGCGGCGCGCTTTCGGCGCGTCTCGCGGCGGCCGCCACTAGAGACGCGCCGGTGCTGGGCGAACGTGCTTTCGGCGCGATCCTGGACGAAGCGCCGGACCGCACGCCGGCGACGCTTCCGCTCCAGACGGCGCTGGCGCAGACCGCCTTGATGCCCGCCGACGCCGCGCTCCTCGCCGCCTTCGACCTGATCGGACTGGAGGGTGACAAGGTCCGCTTCGGCGACGCGGCCACGCTGCGCGCTGCGGCCGAGCTGATCGCCGCCGGCCGCTCGCGCGCCGAGACCGTCCGCATCCTCGCCGAGGCGCGGGACCTCGCGCCGCGCGGACGGCATCGCATCGTGCTCACCGGCGGCGAGGCGGCGCTGGAGTGGCACGACGGCCGCCGCACCACCCTCCGCGGCCAGGGGACGCTGCCGCTCGGCGACGACCACCCCAGCGTCGACGATCTCTTCGAGGGCGCCGCTCTCGCGGAGGCCCGGGGCGATCTGGCCGCCGCCGCGCGTCTCTACGACCAGTGCGCGCGCGCCGACCGCGCCGACCCGATCGCCCCCTACAATCTCGGCAACATCCGTCTCGCCGACGGCCAGACCGATGCGCGCGCCTACGACGACGCCGCGCTCGCATACCGACAGGCGCTCGCTCGCGATCCCGGGTTTGTCGAGGCCCGCTATAATCTCGCCCGAGCGCTCGAAGCCCGCGGAAAGGTCGAGGCGGCCGCGACGGAGCTGGCCCGCGTACTCGCCGCCGAGCCGACCCACGCCGACGCCATCTTCAATCTCGCCCAGCTGCGAATGAGCGCCGGCGACATGGCGGCGGCCAAGGCCCTCTACGAACGGTACCTGACGCTCGGGCCGCCGGACGCCTGGGCCGCCACCGCGCGCAAGGCGCTCCTCTACTGCACGGCGCGCCTCACCGCCTGACACCCCCTTCCCGCGAGCCGCCCCCTTGTCGCGCGCGGCTTTTGGGCGCCCTTATTGCGGCATGGAGCAGGCGGGCCAGCACCGGATCTCGGCGCCTCGCGCGAGGGTCTGGGCGGCGCTCAACGACCCCGAGGTCCTGAAGCGCTGCATCGAAGGCTGCGAGGAGCTGACCAGCACCGCGGGCGACGCCTTCCACGCGGTCGTCCGCGCCAAGGTCGGACCCTTGAGCGCCGCTTTCACCGGCGACGTCACGCTGAAGGACGTCGACCCGCCGAATGGCTACACCCTGGAGGTCAGCGCCAGCGGCGGCGCGACCGGCTTCGCCCGCGGGACCGCGAAGGTGGCCCTGGCCGACGCCGGCGGCGATACCCTGCTCACCTATACGGCGGAGGGCCGCGTCGGTGGCAAGCTGGCGCAGATCGGTCAGCGCCTCATCGACGCCGCCGCCCGCAAGACCGCCGACGACTTCTTCGACGCCTTCGCCCGCGAGCTGGCGCCGCCCCTCGCCGAGTCGGCTGTCGGCGCAGCGACGGTCGCGACGAAGACGCAGCCGAACGCGCGGCTGCTGTGGGTCGCCGCGGCGGCGGCCCTGGTCATGGCGGGATTGTTGGTCTGGCAGGTGGCGGCGCGATGAGCGGCCCAGCCGAGCGCTCGAGAGGGAGACGAGCATGAAGGTGTCGATGGTGGTGAACGGCGTCCCGCGCGAGCTGGAGACGCGCTCGAACGCCCTCCTCGTCGACCTGCTGCGGCACGATCTGCGGCTCACCGGCGTTCACGTCGGCTGCGACACCAGCCAGTGCGGCGCCTGCACGGTGCGGATGAACGGCGCGGCGGTGAAGTCGTGCACGGTGCTCGCCGGCCAGGCGGAGGGCGCCGAGGTCACCACCATCGAAGGCCTGGGCCAGCCGGGCGCCCTGCACCCGTTGCAGGCGGCTTTCCAGGAGACCCACGGCCTGCAGTGCGGCTTCTGCACGCCGGGAATGATCATGACCGCCCTCGACCTGCTCGAAAGCGGCGAGCGGCTCGACGAGGCCAGGGTCCGCGCCGGGCTCGACGGGAACTTCTGCCGCTGCACCGGCTACCACAACATCGTCCGCGCGGTGCTGCTCGCCGCCGGCGCCAACGCCTGACCGGAGTCGCGCCATGAACGCCATGATCGGACAGCCCGTCCGCCGCCGCGAGGACATCCGCTTCATCACCGGCCGCGGCCGCTACACCGACGACATCAACCTCCCCGGCCAGACCTACGCCGCCTTCGCCCGTTCGCCCTATGCCCGCGCCAAGATCGGGCGCGTCGAAACCGCCGCCGCCCTGGCGACCCCGGGCGTGGTGGCGGTGTTCACCGGCGCCGACCTCACCGCCGGCGGCATCGGCCCGCTGCCGTGCGGCTGGCTGGTGAAGTCCACCGACGGCGCGGACATGAAGGTCGCGCCGCGCCCGCCGCTGGCGGCGACGCAGGTGAACTTCGTCGGCGAACCCTACGCCATCGTCGTCGGCGAAACGCTGGAATCGGCCCGCGCCGGCGTGGAGGCGCTGGACGTCCAGTTCGAGGAACTGGAGGCGCAGGCGAGCCTCGCCACGGCGATGGAGGGCGTTCAGATCCACGAGGGGATCGAGAAGAACCTGTCGTTCCACTGGGCGCTCGGAGATCGGACGAAGACCGACGCCGCCTTCGCCGCGGCCAGCCACGTCACCCGCCTCGAGTTCGCCAACAACCGGCTCATCCCTAACGCGATCGAGCCCCGGGCCTGCGTCGCCGCCTACGACGCCTCGACCGAGGACTTCACGCTCTACACCACCTCGCAGAACCCCCACCTCGAGCGCCTGATCCTGGCGGCTTTCGTCGGCCTCGCGCCGGAGCACAAGCTGCGCGTCGTCTCGCCGGACGTCGGCGGCGGCTTCGGCTCCAAGATTTTCGTCTACCCGGAGGAGACGGCCGCCGCCTGGGCCGCACGGCGGGTGCTGCGTCCGGTGAAGTGGACGGCCGACCGTTCCGAGGCCTTCCTCTCCGACGCCCATGGCCGCGATCATCTGACCACGGCCGAGCTGGCGCTGGACGCCGAGGGAACCTTCCTTGGCCTGAGGGTGAAAACCCGCGCCAACCTCGGCGCCTATCTTTCCACCTTCGGCTCCTCGGTGCCGACCTACCTCTATGGCACCCTGCTCGCCGGCCAGTACCGCACGCCGGCGATCCACGTGGAAGTCGACGGAGTCTACACCAACACCGCGCCGGTCGACGCCTATCGCGGCGCCGGACGGCCCGAAGCGACCTACGTGGTGGAGCGCATCGTCGAGACGGCGGCGCGCGAGCTGGGGCTGGACCCAGCCGAAATCCGTCGGCGCAACTTCATCCGTCCCGACCAGTTCCCCTACGAAACCCCGGTGGCGCTGGTCTACGACACCGGCGACTACGAGCAGAGCTTGGCGCGGGCGCTGACGCTGGCGGACGTCGCCGGTTTTCCGGCCCGCCGCGCCGCATCCGAGGCGCGGGGCAAGCGGCGCGGGCTCGGCTACTCCTGCTACATCGAAGCGTGCGGCCTCGCCCCCTCCCAGCTCGCCATCCAGCTCGGGGCCGGCGTCGGGCTCTACGAGAGTGGCGAAATTCGGGTGAATCCCACCGGCTCGGTCACCGTGTTCACCGGCTCGCACAGCCACGGCCAGGGCCACGAGACGACCTTCGCCCAGGTGGTGGCGACGAAGTTCGGGATATCGATGGAACAGGTCGAGGTCGTGCACGGCGACACCGGGCGCATGGAGTTCGGCCTCGGCACCTACGGCTCGCGCTCGCTGGCGGTGGGCGGTTCGGCGCTGGTGAAGTCGGCCGAGAAGGTCATCGACAAGGGCAAACGGATTTCCGGCCACATGCTGGAGACGACGCCCGACGAGATCGACTTCGAGGAAGGCGTGTTCCGCGCCAAGGGCACCAACCGCCAGATGACCTTCGGCGAGGTGGCTCTCGCGGCCTACGTGCCCTCCAATTTCCCCGAGGGCTTGGAGCCCGGGCTCTCGGAGAAGACCTTCTACGATCCGAAGAACTTCACCTATCCGGCCGGCACGCACATCGCCGAAGTGGAGATCGACCCCGACACCGGTGTCGTCACCGTGGCCGCCTTCACCGCGGTGGACGACTTCGGGGAGATCATCAACCCGATGATCGTCGCGGGCCAGGTGCACGGCGGCGTCGCGCAAGGCATCGGCCAGGCGCTGCTGGAGCATGGCGTCTACGACGACAACGGCCAGTTGATGACTGGCTCGTTCATGGACTACGCCATGCCGCGCGCCGACGATCTGCCGAGCTTCGCGGTCGACACGACGGTCACGCCGTGTACGCATAATCCTCTCGGCGCCAAGGGTTGTGGCGAGGCGGGCGCCATCGGATCTCCAGCGGCGATCATCAACGCGGTGACCGATGCGCTGAAGGTCAAGGACATCGCCATGCCGGCCAGCCCGGAACGGGTCTGGCGCGCCGCGAACAGCTGAGAGGGATACGGACGATGTACGACTTCGCCTACCACCGTCCCCAGAGCGCCGCCGAGGCCGTCGGGGTGCGCCAACGGGCCTCCGACGGGACCTACCTCGCCGGCGGCATGACGCTGATCCCGACGCTGAAGCAGCGCCTCGCCCGGCCGAGCGACCTCGTGGACCTCGGGGCGCTGAAGGAGCTCACGGGCATCCGCCTCGAGGGCCGTACCCTGACGATCGGCGCCATGACGCGCCACGCCGCGGTCGCCACGTCGGCGGACGTGCGACGCGCCATTCCGGCGCTCGCCGACCTCGCCGGCCAGATCGGCGACGCCCAGGTGCGCAATCGCGGTACGCTGGGCGGTTCGGTCGCCAACAGCGATCCGGCGGCGGACTATCCGGCCGCCGTGGTCGGCCTGGGCGCCACGATCCGCACCGATCGTCGCGAGATCGCCGCCGACGGCTACTTCAAGGACCTGTTCGAGACGGCGCTCGAGCCTGGCGAACTGATCCGAGAGATCGCCTTCCCGGTCCCGACGCGGGCCGCCTATCGCAAGTTCCGTCATCCGGCGTCGCGGTTCGCGGTGGCCGGCGTCTTCGTGGCGGACTTCGGCGGGTCGGTGCGCGTGGGCGTCACCGGCGCCGGCCCGTGCGCCTTCCGCTGGCGCGAGCTCGAAACGGCGCTCGCCGGCAAGATGGACCCGGCCGGGGCCGGCACCGCGGCGCTGGATCACAGCCGCTTCAACAGCGACCTCGCCGCCTCGTCCGAGTTTCGCGCGCAGCTGGTAAGGGTGATGGCGCGCCGCGCGGTGGAGGCTCTCGCCGGCTGAAAGCCGCAAGACGGCGCTGTCAAAGCCCGACCTGGCTGGACTACTGTCTGGCCCGCGGTCCGGTTGGGGGTGACGATGTTCAAGACGGTGCTGCTGGCTTACGACGGCTCCCGCGAAGGGGCGCTCGCGCTGCGCGAGGGCGCGCTGTTGGCCAAGGCCTGCGGAGCGCACGTGCACCTGCTGTGCGTCGTCCCGCAGACGGCCGGCGTGCAGATGGCGGAAGCGGCCAACGCCGGCGTCGTCGCTCAGCTCACCGAAGGCCACGGCCAGTTGCTCGGCACCGCCTGCGAGCGGCTGCGTTCGCTGGGCTTCAAGCCCGACACCCACCTCGTCGTCGGAGAGCCGGCGCCCACCATCGGCGCCATCGCCCACAATATCCACGCCGATCTCGTCGTGGTCGGCCACCGCCATCAGACGGCCCTCTCCCGCTGGTGGTCGGGCTCGACCGACGCCTACCTCAGCGAACACGTCGGCTGCAGCCTCCTGCTCTCGAGTAATCCGATCACCGACGAAGCCTTCGAGGCCGAAGTGCGATCGACCGAGACGGCGGGTTAGATAGAATGGGGTGAATTCAGACGGAATCGCGTTCTCCCCGTCACCCCGGACGGCCTGCAAGGACGATCCGGGGGCCGGACCATCCGGTTCTCAGACGACTTCCAGCTCGGTGGCGTCGCATCCGGCCCCGGATCGGCGCCGCCGATGGCGGCTTGTCCGGGGTGACGGAGCCAATGTGGCGCCGCCAAATCTCAACATCCTCAAAGGGCGCAGCGGCCGGGAAAGCCCGCTACAGCCCGAACACCTTGCGGGCGTTCTCGCCAAGCACCGCGGCCTGGCGCTCGGGGCTGAGGCCGGCGATCGACTGGCGGATCAACTGCGGCGCCGCCAGCGTCGAGTCCACGTGCGGGTAGTCGCTGCCCCAGAGGATGCGGTCCTCGCCCACGAGGTCCAACATCGCACCGATCGTGCGTTCCTCGGGCTCGGCCACGAAATAGCAGTTGCGCCGGATATAGTCGCTCGGCTTCAGCTTCAGGGGCGAAAGCGGCCCGAACACCGCGTGCTTCTCGTCCAGTCGGTCCATCAGGTAGGCCGCATAGCCGCAGCCGGCCTCCACCGACACGATCTTCAAGGCGGGGAAGCGCTCGAACAGCTGGTCGACCACCATCGCGGAGATCGCCGGGATTAGCTGGCCGGTCGCGCCGAGCCCGAAGGAGAACACCGATCCGGGACGCGTCTCCTGCCACTGCCCGAACGACGAAAAAGCGGCGCTGAAGCGCACGATCACGTGGATGCAGCCTGGCGCGCCGGCCTCTTCGCAGAGACGCCAGATGGGGTCGAAGTGCGGGTCGCTGGGCCGGCGCCCGTCGATGACTTCCGGCGGCACGAAAAGACCCCGGAACCCGGCCTTCAAGCAGGCCTTCAACTCCTCCGCGGCGCCATCGACGTCGCGCCAGTTGACGAGGGCTATCGGCACCACACGACCCGGCGCGGCCTCGAAAAACTCGCGCTGCCACCGGTTGTAGGCGCGGCAGTAGGCCGACGCGAGCCGCGCATCGTCGGTGGGAAACGGCAGGATGCCGATGGTGGGAAACAGCACGCCGCGGTCGACGCCCCAGGAGTCCAGCAACCGCGCCCGCTCGACCGGGTCGTAGCTCGCCGGCTCGCAGCCATCCGCGTAGCTGAGCCCGCCGGAGAACACCTTGTCGCGCGGCAGGTGCGCGCCGCCGAGGCCGGCCAGTACGTTGGACAGCACCGGCGCCTCGCCGATCACCAGTTGCTCGACCCCGTCGCGGCGCTCGATCCGGATGGCGCGGTCGCGGAACTCCGGCTCCAGGTAACGGCGCCAGAGGTCCGCCGGCTCCATGACGTGAGAGTCGCAGTCGATCACCAGGGACATCGTTCGGAACTCCTCGGGCGTGACGCTGCGATCGTTGGCGTCCGCGCATACGCCGTCAAGGCTCCGGCGTCGGGGGGTGAGAGTTCCTTAGCGAGTTCCGGGCAGAACGGCGTTCACCATGGCCATGAACGACCCGCTCCCCGTCGGGCCAGCCGCCGCGGAGTGGCGGCGTCAAGCGGCTCTGGTCGTTCTATCGGCGCTGGGCGTGTTCATCGCCTCGCTGCTGGACCCGTCGGTGTTCGCCGACGGCGACACCAACTGGCACGTCGCGGCGGGCCGGTGGATGCTCGCGCACCGGGCCGTGCCGTCGGTCGACCCCTTCTCGTTCACCTTCGCCGGCAAGCCCTGGGTGGCGCATGAATGGGGCGCCGAGGTCGTCCTGGCGCTGGCGTGGCTGGCGTCGGGCTGGTCGGGGGTGGTCTTGATCACCGCCTTGGCCGCCGCGCTGACCTTCGCCGTGATCGCGGCCGAGATCGCGCCTCGCCTGGGAACCCTCTGCGTGCTCGGCAGCCTCGGCCTCGCGCTCGCCGTCCTGTGGCCGCTGCTGCTCGCCCGCCCGCACATGATCGCTCTGCCGCTTCTCGCCTTCTGGCTGGCGCGGCTGCTGCGGGCGAGGCGCGCGCAACGGGCGCCGCCGTTATGGCTGGCGGGCGTGATGGTGCTGTGGGCCAACCTGCACGGCAGCTACATCTTCGGCCTCGCCTTCACCGCCGTCTTCGCCCTCGAGGCGATCCTCGACGCACGCCAGGCGCCGCGGTCGGCCGTGATTGGCTGGGGAAGCTTCGGCCTCGCCGCCGGCGTCGCCGCCTTGGCGACGCCGAACGGGTTGGCGGGGCTCGTCTTCCCGGTGCGGGTGCTCCTCCTCTCGTCCCTGAGCGACATCCTGGAATGGCGGCCCGCCGACTTCGCCGTCCCCTCGCCGTTCGAGGTCGCGCTGATGATGGCGCTGTTCGTCTTTCTCTACCGTGGCGTGCGGATGGGCGCGCTTCGCCTCGCCCTCCTGCTCCTGCTCACGCACATGGCCCTGCAACACATCCGTCAGGAGGCGATCCTGGCGGTGGCCGCGCCGCTGCTGATCGCGGAACCGCTCGGCCGGACCCTGGAGCCGGGACGCATTCACATGCCGGCGGTCTGGCGCGCGCCGGTCCGCGAAATCGCCGCGCCGTTGGCGATCGGGGCGCTGCTCTTCGTCGGGCTCGGCGCCTGGCGATTGGCCAGGCCTGTCGTGCGCCGGGACAGCCCTGTCGCGCCGATCACCGCCCTGTCGCATGTGCCTCCGGCGCTCAGGGCGCAGCCGGTGTTCAACGACTACGACTTCGGCGGCTGGCTCATTCTGCATGGCGTTCGCGTCTACATCGACGGTCGTGCCGACATGTACGGCGACGCCTTCATGAAGAACTACCTGGCTATCGAGCGGGACGCCGACCCCGGGGCCACGACGCAAGCCCTCTGGCGGTGGAAGATCGCGTGGACCATTCTGCATCCCGACAGCAAGCTCGCCGCGCGTCTGGACCAGACCCCGGGATGGCGCCGCCTCTACGCCGACAGGTACGCCGTGGTGCATGTGCGCACGCGCGATCCACCGGATCTTCGTCGCCCGCCGCCGGGCGGAGCCGCTAGGCGGGGGTGAGGGACGCCATGGCGGAGCCGTCGCGACGGGAGGATATGGCGCCGCTGGCGGTGGCGGCGATCGCCCTGATCGCGCTGGCGCCGGCGCTGCTGATCGGCCCGATCGCCACGGACTCCGGTTTCTACACCTACGCCTGGACCCGCCAGCTCGGCGAGAGCATGGCGCGCGGCGAAATCTACCCGCGTTGGCTGCCGGACTCGTTCGATGGTCTCGGCAGTCCGACCTTTTACTTCTATCCGCCGCTGGCTTTTCTGGTCGCTGGAGGGTTGAAGGCGGCCGGCCTGCCGCTCGCCCTGGCGGTCACCGGCGCGGCGACGCTGTTCGAACTTGCATCCGGGCTGGCGATGTACGCCTGGCTTCGCCCGACGACGCGATGGGCCTTGGCCGGGGCCGCACTCTACATGCTGGCGCCGTTCCACCTCAGCGAGTTCTATCTACGAGGCGATCTCGCAGAATTCGCCGCCTACGCCTGGTTCCCGCTGCTCGCGGGGTCGATCACTCGGCTGCCCGCCCCGGGCGCCGCGGCAATGCTCGCCGCAAGCTGGGCCGGCCTGATCATGACCAGTCTGCCGGTGGCCGTACTGGCGACATTGTTCCTTGCCGCGCCCTTGGCGGTCGGCAAGGCGATCCACGACCGTCGCGCTCTGCTGGCCGGCGTGGCTGGCGCGGCGCTGGGGCTCGGGCTCGCCGCCATCTACCTTCTCCCGGCGCTGACGCTCCAGCGCTACGTCAGTTTTCAGGTGTTGCGAGCCATCCGACCCGATTGGGCGTTCGCGGATCTGCTGGCGGCGCCGGCGAAGCTCGTCCCCTGGTTCGTGGCGGTCCCCCTCGCCGCCATCCTGCTGGCGTCGCGTGCGCCCCGCCCCTGGTTAGCCGCCGTGGTGGTCGCGGCGGTTTGCGCGACCGGAGCGGCGCCGATCTGGGGCGCACCGATCCTGCGCGACGTACAGTTTCCATGGCGTCTGGACGCGGTGCTGGAGTTCGCGGCGATCAGCTGCGCTTGCCTATGGCCGCCGAAGCGACTCATCGCCGCCCTCGCGGCGGCCGCCGCCATCCAGGCGTACTGGGCGACGCCGCTCGACATGAACGTTTCCGCCGACCATTTCCGCGCCGAGGGCCTCAACCCCCTGACGGCGACGAAAGAGGGCGCCGAGTACCTGCCAGCCGGGGCGGAAACTCCGAGGACCGGGGTTGATGCGCCGATCACCTTGCCGCGAGCGGAGGGCGCCCTCGCCCCCACGCCGGTGATCCGAGTCGCTCGCGCCGGGCGGCTCACGCTCAGGCGGGCGGCTTTCCCGATCTGGTCGGTGCGGCGGGACGGCCGCGCCGTGCCGACATCCGGCCCCTTGATCACCTTCGAGGCGACGCCCGGGCTCTATGAGTTGGTTCGTACGACCACGCCGGCCGAGTTGGTGGGCGCGGCGGTAAGCACCCTGGCGCTGGTTCTGACGGCCGGGTTGGCGCTATGGGGCCGATGGAGGAGACAACCGTCGATAGACGCGCCGCTTCGGGCGGAGCGCCTGGCGAATGTCGCGCATACCGATGACGGTGAGGTCGTGCTCGGCGATGAGGCGCTCGACGAGGCCTGAGCGGAAGAGCGCGTACTCTTCGGTGCGGATGTGGGCGAACTCGGGCTCGATGGCCTCGAAGTCGCCCGGCGCGTTGAAGTGCAGCGCGAGATACGTCAGGCCTTCGGGGATGTCCGCGAACATGGCGCGGTAGGCCGTTTCCGCCTCGACGGTGCGGTCCCAGGGGGTCTCCATCACCCGGTCGAAGATCGGCTCGCCGCGCGCCCTCGCCTCGCCGACCACGCGGTCGTAGCGATCCGTCGCCGCCGGGCCGGCGTAGCTCATGGGGTGGAAACGGGTGAGGTCGGCGGGCAGCAGGATCGGAACGCCGTAGTCGCGGCCGAGCCTGGCGTAGAGCTCGACGAACTCCGGCAGCATCACCACGCCCATGTGATCGTCGAGATGGGTGACGTCGATGCCGGCGGCGAGAGCCGCGTCGATCTGGGCGCGCAGCTCGGCCTCGACGGCGTCCGGATGGGCGTGTCGGCGCACCGAAGGGACGTCCGCCCAGAAGTAGCCGTCGGCGTCGGTCAGGCCCGCGGCGGGCGACGGCCGGGTGAGCGGGCGCCAGCGGTAGGGCCGCTTCTCGCTGTTCACCGTCAGGTGTACGCCGATGTCGAGGCTGGGGTCGGCGGCGGCCATCTCGGCCACCTCGGGGAACCAGGGACAAGGGACCATCACCGAACCGCTGCTGCAGACGCCCTGCCGGACGAGCTCCCCGAAAGCGATATTGCCGCCATGCGCCATGCCGAGGTCGTCGGCATGGATCACGACAGTCTTTCGGCCCCGGGCGTAGGGGTTCGCGCCCATGCGAGACCCAGCTCCGTCTTGTGTTCGCCGGGCGATGATAGCTTTGATGGACCGAAGAGCCATCCAGGAGCGGGCGATGTACAAGGTCGGAGACGCCGAGATCGAGGCCATCGTGCGGGTGATCCGCAACGGCGCGCTCTTCCGCTACGGCGTCGGCCACGAGTGCGAGACGTTCGAGCGCCGTTACGCGGACTATCTCGGCGTCAAGCACTTCGCCCTCGCGGCGAGCGGCAGCAACGCGCTCGCCGCGGCGATGACGGCCGTCGGACTGGGCCCCGGCGACGAGGTGATCATCCCGGCCCACACCTACATGGCCACCGCAACGTCGGTGCTGACCGTCGGCGCCATTCCCGTGGTGGTCGACATCGACGACAGCATCACGCTCGACCCAGCGGCCGTCGAGGCCGCCATCGGCCCGCGCACCAAGGCGGTGGTCCCCGTGCACATGTGGGGCGCCGCCTGCGACATGGACTCGATCATGGCAATCGCCGAACGCCGTGGGCTGATCGTGATCGAGGATGCCTGCCAAGGCGTCGGCGGCGGCTACCGCGGCCGCAAGTTCGGCTCGATCGGGCACATCGGCGCGTTCAGCTTCAACTACTACAAGAACATGACCTGCGGCGAAGGCGGCGGCGTAGCGGTCAACGACGATGCCTGGGCCGAGCGCGTCCGCTGTGCGATCGATCCCTGCCACTTCTACTGGCAGGGGCGCAGCGATGCGACGCAGCCGTTCTCCAGCAACGGCGCGCGCGCCTCGGAGTTGATGGGCGCGATGCTGAACGTGCAGCTGGACCGCATCGACGGCATGGTCCGGGCCATGCGGGCCGAGCGGCGCGCGATCCTCGCGGCGACCGCCTCGCTCGGAAACCTCGGCCTCGAGCCCACGCCGACCAACAGCCCGGACGACGACTGCGCGACGCACGTGATGTACTCGTTGCCTTCGGCGCAGGCGGCGGCGCGTTTCGCCGAGCTGTTCCCCTGCGTGATCGTCGGCAAGACCGGCCGCCACAACTACACCGAGTGGGATCAGGTGCTGATGGGCGCCGGCGCCGCGCATCCGGCGATGAACCCGTTCAACATGCCGGCCAACGCCGAGTGCCGGCGCCGCTACTCCAAGGACATGTGCCAGTCGTCGCTGGACATCCTGAACCGCGCCGTCCTCGTGCCGACACACCCGGACCATACCGAAAGCGAGATCGCCGACATCGCGCACAATCTGGGCGCCGCCGCCCGCGTGGCGCTGGCGAGCGCGCCGCTGGAGCAAACCGAGTTCCGCAGGACGGCGCCGCTGGACGCCCAGAAGTTCGACCTGAAGCTGGACGCTTGAGGCGCGGCCGATGCCGACGCTCCGCCTCACCGCCGCCCAGGCGCTGGTCCGTCACCTCGCCGCCCAGTTCGTCGAGATCGACGGCGGCGAACTCCCCTACTTCGGCGGCGTCTGGGCGATCTTCGGCCACGGGAACGTCGCCGGCCTGGGCGAAGCGCTGCAGGGCGCCGACGCGATGGGACTGCCGACGTTCCGCGCCCACAACGAGCAGGCCATGGCCCACGCCGCGATCGCCTACGCCAAGGCCTGGCGCCGGCAGCGGGCGATGGCCTGCACCACCTCGATCGGACCCGGGGCGCTGAACATGGTGACCGCCGCCGGGGTGGCGCACGTCAATCGGCTGCCGGTGCTGTTCCTGCCCGGCGACGTCTTCGCCGGCCGCGCCCCCGATCCGGTGCTGCAGCAGGTGGAGGACTTCGCCGACGCCACGGTCTCGGCCAACGACTGCTTCCGGCCGGTGTCGCGCTACTTCGACCGCATCCAGCGGCCGGAGCAGCTGGTCGACAGCCTGCCGCGGGCGCTGGCCACTTTGCTGGACCCGGCCGCCTGCGGACCCGCGACCCTCGCGCTCTGCCAGGACACGCAAGTTGAGGCCTGGGACTATCCCGAGAGCTTCTTCCGCCGCCGGGTCTGGCGGGTGCGGCGCCCGCCGCCGGACCCGCGCGAGATCGACGACCTGGCGGCCCGGTTCGCGCGAGCCGAGGCGCCGCTGCTGATCGCCGGGGGCGGCGTCATCTACAGCCGCGCCGAGGCGATGCTGCTGCGCTTCGCTGAGGCGACGGGAACGCCGGTGGTCGAGACCCAGGCGGGGCGCGGCGCCCTGCCCAGCGACCATCCGCTGGCGCTAGGCGCCGTCGGCGTCACCGGGACCCACGCCGCGAACGGGCTCGCCGCCGACGCGGACCTGGTGATCGCGGTGGGCGCGCGCTTGCAGGACTTCACCACCGGCTCGCGGGCGCTGTTCACCGCTGGCGCCATGCTGGCCCAGATCAACGTCAATGCGTTCGATGCGGCGAAGCAGGGCGCGCTCGCCGTGGTGGGCGACGCCCGGGCGACATTGGAGGCGTTGACCGAGCGCTTGGCCGGCCGTCGGTGTCCAGAAGGCTGGACGCGCCGGGCCAGAGCCGCGCGCGCGGCGTGGGACCGCGACTGGGCGGCCGCCACGTCGCCGACGGCCGGCAACGCGCCGCCGTCCGACGCCCAGGTGATCGGCGCAGTCTGGCGCCAGGCGCCGGACGACGCGGTGGTGGTCTGCGCCGCCGGCGGCCTGCCTGGCGAGCTTCACAAGCTTTGGCGGCCGAGGCGGCCAGGCGGCTATCACCTAGAGTACGGCTTTTCGTGCATGGGCTACGAGATCGCCGGCGGCGTCGGGGTGAAGCTGGCCGACCCCAGCCGCGAGGTGATCGTCATGGTGGGCGACGGCAGCTACCTGATGCTGAACTCCGAGATCGCCACCTCGGTGATGCTCGGGCTGAAGCTGACCATCGTGGTGCTCGACAACCACGGGTTCGGCTGCATCGACCGGCTGCAGCAGTCCCTGGGCGCGGCGCCGTTCAACAACCTCTTCGAGAGCACGCGACACGTGACGCTGCCCACGATCGATTTCGCCGCCCACGCGGCCAGCCTCGGCGCGATCGCCGAGAAGGTCGAGAGCATCGCGGCGCTGGAGGCGGCGATGGCCGAGGCCCGCGCCTCGCCCCGGACCCATGTCATCGTCATCGACACCGATCCCGCCCTCAGCACCGAGGCCGGCGGCGCCTGGTGGGACGTGCCGACGCCCGAGGTCTCCGCCCGCAATGAAGTCGTCGCGGCCCGCGCGGCGTACGAGGCCAAGGTGAAGGCGCGTCGGGAGTTGGGATGAGCGTCCGCTTCGGAGTCAGCCCCATCGCCTGGGTCAACGACGACATGCCTGAGCTCGGCGCCGATACGAGGGTCGAGACCATCCTGGCCGACGCCGCCGAGATCGGCTTCGAGGGCGTCGAGCTCGGCGGCCGGTTTCCGCGCGAACCGCGGACGCTCGGAGCCATGCTGCGCGGGCGCCGGCTCGACCTGATTGGAGGCTGGTACTCGACCCACCTCCTCGCCCGCTCCGCCGAGGCCGAGATCGCCGCGTTGCAGTCCCACCTCGCCTTGCTGAAGGCGCTCGGGGCGCAGGTGTTCATCGCCGCGGAGACCAGCAACGCCATCCATGGCGACCACGCCCGGCCGCTGGACGAGACCCCGCGCCTGCCCGGGTCCGACTGGGCCAGGCTCGGAGGGCGGATGGCCGAGGTGGCGGCGCATGTGCGGGAGCAGGGGCTGCGGCTGGCGTATCATTTCCACCTCGGCACCGTGGTGGAGACCGCGGACGACTTGGCGCGCTTCCTCGCCGCGACGCCGGACGACGTCGGCCTCGTCGTCGACACCGGGCACGCGGCCCTGGGCGGGATCGACGCCGCCGGGCTGATCCGGGAGCGGCCGAAGCGCGTGGCGCATGTCCACGCCAAGGACGTGCGCGGCGCGGTGTTCCGAGCGCTGCGGGGGCGGCGCGGCAGCTTCCTCGATGGCGTGCTGGCCGGCATGTTCACCGCCCCGGGCGACGGGGACCTCGACTTCGGAGCCGTGACACAAGCCCTGGCGGATATCGGCTACGACGGCTGGATCGTCATCGAGGCCGAGCAGGACCCGAAGCTGGCCGACCCGCGCGTCTACAGCCGCCTCGGCCTGGCGACGCTCAGGCGGGCCGCGGCGAACGCCGGACTGAAGACCTCGTAGTCGCAGAAACGACCCTGCGTCCTTCGAGACGCCCGCCGTGCGGGCTCCTCAGGATGACGAAGATATTGGATTGCAACATTGCTCGTCATGGTGAGGAGCGCCCGCGAGAGCGCGTCTCGAACCACGCAAGTCCCATCACAATACCACTGGCTCGCCTGTGCGCGCGCATTGGGCCGCCGCGTCCGCCAGCGCCAGCGCGGCCACGCCGTCGGCGTAACCCACCCTCGGCGCGGCGCCGGCGAGCACCTCGGCGAAGTGGTCCATTTCCAGTCGGTAGGCCGCCGCATAGCGATCGAGGAAGAAGCTCTGGAACCTATCCCGCGCCTCGCCCGGTTCGGTCCAGGTGCTTGAGCTCGACTCGGTGACGTTGCCGGCGCGGACCATGCCCCTGGATCCGAACGCCTCGATCCGCTGGTCGTAGCCGTAGCCGCTGCGGCGCGAATTGCTGATCAGGCAGAGCCGGCCCGACGCGGTGCGCAGCAGGATCTTGGCGGTGTCGACATCGCCCGCCGCGCCGATCGCGGGATCGACCAGGCAGCTGGCGCTGGCGAAGACCGATACCGGCGGCTCGCCCAGCAACCAGCGCGCCGTGTCGAAGTCGTGGATCGACATGTCGCGGAAAAGGCCGCCACTGGCCTTCACGTAAGCGACCGGCGGCGGCGCGGGGTCGTGGCTGACGATGTTGAGCGTCTCCAGCGAGCCGATGGCGCCTTCGTCGATCCGCGCCTTGAGGGCTTGAAAGTGCGGGTCGAAGCGACGGTTGAAGCCGAGCATCAGCCGCGCCTTGGCCAGCGCCGGCGCGGCGGCGCGAGCGCGGGCCAGATCGAGATCGATCGGCTTCTCGCAGAAAATCGCCTTGCCGGCGGCGGCCGCAGCCAGGCACTGGTCGAGGTGACGGTCGGTCGGGCTGGCGACGATCACGCCCGCGATCTCAGAGTCGGCCAGCGCCGCCTCCGCCCTCGCCAGCATCGCGCCGTGCGCCTCGGCGATGCGGGCGGCCGCCTCGGCGACAGGGTCGACCACGTACTTCAACGACAGCTTCGGATGCGCAGCGGCGTTGGCCGCGTGGATCGCGCCGATTCGTCCCGCGCCGAACAGGGCGACGGCGGCCATCACGCCGTCTCCACCGGCACGGAGCGGCCCTCGCGCAGCGAGCGGAACGCTGCGTCCGCCAGCAGCAGCGCGGCCATGCTGGCGTCATAGCCGGTCTCGGGCTCGGCCTCGCCCGCGAGGACGTCGGCGAAATGGTCCAGCTCCGCGCGGTAGGACTGGACGTAGCGCGTGGCGAAGCCGGGATAGATCGGGGCGGCGAGCGCCCCCGTCTCGCTCCAGGTCTCGACCGTCGAGATGCGCGGGTTGCCCGCCAGGGCGGCGCCGCGCGAGCCGTACGCCTCGACCCGCTGGTCGTAGCCGTAGCCGCTGCGGCGGGTGTTGCTGATCACGCAGAGCCGGCCGGACGCGCAGCGCAGCACCAGCCGGGCGGTGTCGACGTCGCCCGCCGCGGCGATGGCGGGGTCGACCAGGCACTCGGCCCAGGCGAACACCTCGGTGGGCGGCTCTTCCAGCAGCCAGCGGGCGACATCGAAGTCGTGGATGGTGAAATCGCGGAAGAGGCCGCCACTGGTGGGAATGAACGCCGGCGGCGGCGCGGCCGGATCGTGGCTGATCAGGTGCAGGGTCTCCAGCGCACCGATGGCGCCGGAGGCGAGCCGGCGCTTCAGCGCCCGGAACTCCGGGTCGAAGCGGCGGTTGAAGGCGACGTAAAGCGGCGCGCACGGGGCGGCCAGTTCATCGGCATAGGCCCGCAGCCGCGCCAGCTCGAGATCGAGCGGCTTCTCGCAGAACACCGCCTTTCCGGCGCGCAGGCAGGCAAGCACGAGGTCGAGGTGCGTATCCGTGGAGCTGGCGACGATGACGCCGACAACGTCGGAGTCGGCAAGTACGTCGGTCAGGCCCGCCGGTCGGCAGCCCAATGCGTTGCAGAGGGACGCCGAAAGCTCAGCCCGCGGCTCGACCAGCCAGGCCAGGTCGAAGCGGGGACTGGCGACCGCATTGCGGCCGTGCACCTGTCCCATTCGGCCGGCGCCGAGCAACGCAACCTTGGCGGCGGCGCCTCCCATGGCGGGTAGTTGAGGGCTCGAGCCGGCAAATGACAAGCGCCGAGCTCAGCGCCAGGCGAAGACCGGTTGTTCCAGATGCGCCACGCGCGTGATGCGGCCGGCGACCAGTTCGCGCAACTGGTAGACCAGCGCCGCGGTGGGTGCGTGGATGTGGTGTTCGTCGTTGATCCGCAGCCGGATCAAGGGCCGCGGACTCTCCGGGATGGTCTCGAAGGTGACAGCCTCTTGAGCCAGGATCTGGTCGAGCCGCACGAAATGGACCGACGCGACCTCATGCGGGTTGGGGCGCAAGGCGCGGACGTCGTCCAGCCAGGCGACGACCGGGGCGATCGCGTAGCCCGACCGGGTCGGATAATCGTCGAGCACGCCCATCACGCTGTCCGCCGCGAGCTTGAGACCGAGTTCCTCCTCCAGTTCGCGGAGCGCGGTCTGCTCGAGCGTCTCGCCGGGGTCGCAGCGCCCGCCGGGCAGCGCCCACTGCCCCCCGTGTGCGCGAAGCTCGGCTGAGCGCCGCGTCAGCAGGAAGGCGGTCTCGCCGGACCCGTCGTCGGCCTCGACGAGCGTGATCGCGACCGCGGCGGGCTTCAGCGGTTCGCCTTCATGCGCGATGCGAGGGAAGGCGGCGCAACCCGCCGTCAGCCTTTCGCGGAACGCGTCAGAGAACGGATAACTCATCGCGTCCCCGCTCGAGCATCTTCGAGGACGAAGCGCGCGCCGCGGTCGGCGATCATGATGGTGGGGGTGTTGGTGTTGCCCGAGGTGATGGTCGGCATCACCGAAGCATCGATCACCCGCAGCGCGCCCACGCCGATCACCCGTAGCCGCGCGTCGGTCACCGCGAACGGATCGGACCGCAGCCCCATCTTCGCCGTCCCCACCGGGTGGAAGATCGTCGTGCCGATATCGCCCGCGGCCCTGGCGAGCGCGGCGTCGTCGTCGCCGACATCGGGCCCGGGCAGAAACTCCTGCGGCCGATACCCCGCCAGCGCCGGTTGCGCCATCAGCCGGCGGGTGAGGCGGATCGCATCGGCGGCGACGCGTCGATCGGAGTCGGTGGCGAGGTAGCCCGGGGCGATGACCGGGGCGGACGCCGGATCGGCGTCGCGAAGCCGGATCACGCCACGCGACGTGGGGCGCAGGTTGCAGGCCGATACGGTCACGGCCGGGAACCGGTGCAGCGGTTCGCCGAACCGGTCCAGCGACAGCGGCTGCACGTGGAACTCGATGTTGGCGCGCTCGTGGTCGGGCGAGGAGGTCGTGAAGATGCCGAGCTGCGACGGCGCCATGGTCAGCGGACCGCGCCGGAACAGCGCATACTCCGCGCCCATCCAGGCGCGGCCGAGGAGGGAGTGATAGGCCGTGTTGAGGGTTCTCGCGCCGCTGACCTTGAAGATCGCGCGTTGCTGCAGGTGGTCCTGCAGGTTGCGCCCGACGCCCTGACGATCCACGGCCACCGGAACCCCCGCCTCGTGCAGCCACGCGCTCGGCCCGACGCCGGAACGCTGCAGAAGCTGAACGGAGCCGATCGACCCCGCGCAAAGGATCACCTCAGCCTGGGCGCGCGCCTCGAACGTCCGTCCAGCGCGCCGGTAGCGCACAGCCGCCGCGCGAGTCCCGTCCAGCACCACTCTCTCCGCCAGCACGCCCGTCTCCAGCCGCAGGTTCGGCCGACCGAGCGCGGGCTTCAGGAAGGCGCGCGCCGCCGACCACCGCATCCCGCGACGCTGGTTGACATGGAAAGCGCCCACGCCGGCGTTGTCGCCGGTGTTGAAGTCGGCGGTGGCCGGCACGCCCATCTCGGTCGCCGCCCTGGCGATCGCGTCGAGGATGTCCCAGCGCACCCGCGGCGCCTCGACCCGCCATTCGCCACCGGTTCCATGATGCTCGCTCTCGCCCAGGAAGTGGTCGTCCAGCCGCTTGAACACGGGCCGTACGTCGTCCCAGCCCCAGCCGTTCAGGCCGAGCTGGCGCCAATGGTCGTAGTCGGCGGCCTGACCGCGCATGGAGATCATGGCGTTGATCGCCGACGAGCCGCCGACCACCTTGCCGCGCGGATATTTGAGGGAGCGACCGTTCAGGCCGGGCTCGGGCTCGGTCTCGAACATCCAGTCGGAGCGCGGGTTGCCGATGGCGAAGAGGTAACCCACCGGGATGTGGAACCAGATCCAGTCGTCGCCCCCGCCGGCTTCCAGCAGCAGCACCCGATTGCGAGGATCCTCCGACAGGCGATTGGCGACGACGCAGCCGGCCGAGCCGGCGCCGACGACGATGTAGTCGTACTCTCCGTCGAGCTGGCTAGCGGTGGCGGTCATGCGCCCGTAATGCGCGAGGTCGCGGCGGATCGGAAGCGCGGACGGAAAGCTTGAGCGCCGCGCGGGGTTCCGGCATCCCTCAGGTCATGATCGATTCCGCCGACCTGACCGATGCTTGCCGGGCGATGTTCGTCAGCCATCGCGTCGAGGGGTTCGGCGGCCTGTTCCACGTGCCGGCGATCCACGAGTACCGCTGGCTGTTCGCCTGGGACAGCGGCTACCACGCGCTGGCGCTCCAGCACCTAGACCGGGCCGTGGCGCTCGAGGAGCTGCGGACTCTCTATGCGGCCAACACCACCGACGATGGGCTGCTGGCGCACGAGCAGCCGCTGCCTGGGGCGTCGGCGCGGGTCGCCCTCATCACCGAGTGGCTCGGGCCGATCTACCGCCCGGACGGGCGCAGTTGGCTGATCGACCCGCCGGTCGCGGCATATGCGGCGGCGACGCTGTTCCGACCCGGGGACGGAACGGAGCTGCTGGAGGCGGCCAGCCGGCATTTGCGGGCGATGGAGGCGGTGCGTCGGCTACCCGACGGCGGCGGTCCGGTGATCCTGCACCCACTCGAATCGGGGGCGGACGCCTCGCCGTTGTTCGACGGCCTGATCGACGCCAGCTCCCGCTCGGCGTTCCTCGCCGGTCACCGCAAGCTCAGCGAGCTGAACCGGGGGGCCGGCTGGTCGGTGGAGCGTCTGCTGGCGACGGAGGACGCGTTCATTGTCTCCGACCCGATCGTCTGCGGCTGGCGCCTGTTGGCGCTGGAGGCGGTCGCCGACGCGTGGCGGCGAGCGGGAGACCCAGCGCGAGCCGCGGCGTTCGATGCGAACGCCGATGCGGCGGCCGAGACATTGATCCGAGAACTCTGGCACGACGAACTCGAACTCTTCGTCGGCTTCGACCATGTTCGCGGGCGGCAGCTGCCCGTGCCGACGATCGCCGGGGTCATCGCCGCCGCGAGCCGGCGAATCATCGATGCCGGGCTCGGCCCGCGGATCGTGGCGACGCACCTGACGCCACCAGTCTCGCGGTTCTGGGGACCGGCCGGCGTCGCGTTCAATCCCCTGGACGGTCGGGCGATCGGCAAAGGCGCCTTGCTGTGGCGCGGCGACGTGGTCTGGGGCGCGACGGTGTATTGGGCGCATATGGCGCTGCTTCGCAACCAGCGTCAGGAGCTCGCCGCCCGAGCGCGCGGCCAGCTCGAACAGCTGATCGGCCGCTCAGGCTTTCGCGAGTACTACAGCGCCGACACGGGCGAAGGCTTCGGCGCCGGCAAGGAAGATGGCTTCACCTGGCCTGCTCTCGTGCTCGAGATGCGGGCCGAATGCCCGGCGTGAGGGATACGAGGCGAGAAACGAGACCCACTATTCCTGCGATGTCACCGTATTCCAAACCCCCTCCTACCCCACAACCCGCTCATCCCGGCGGACGCCGGGACCCAGGCAGGAAGCTGTCATAAGCTAGTCTGGGGAATCAGCTGGGCGCGTGCTCCAGGCGCGTCAGCCAATAGTCGGCGTCGTAGGTCGGATCGTCGGTGAGATAACGCCAGAGCTTGATGCGGTTCACGTACTCGAGCCGCCCGGTGTCCTGCTCGAACCACGGCTCCGGCGTCGTCAGGATGGTCTCGACCGTGCCCCGCGTCGGCGGCGATTTGAGGAAGAAGATCGGGCGCTGGGCGTTGCGCTGCGGCAAGTCCGACAGGTCCCAGCCGCGCACCTGCGAGCCGCTCGCGTGCATGCGGATCTTGAACATGTAGCGCACCTCGTCCGACAGGTTGACGCCGCCGCCGTGCCAGACGCCATGGTGCAGGAAGAGCAGCGTCCCGGCCTCGCAGACCATGTGCTGCTGCCCCAGGATGTTCTGGTAGCGGCCCAGCGCCACCTCGCTGACCTTGTGCAGGTGGGTGCCGGGGACGAATCGCGTGCCGCCCATCGGCCGGGTCACCGCGTGCGGATAGTACATCACCTGCACGTCGAACGCCTGTGGGCGCGGGTCGATGGTGGAGTCCTGGTGGGTGTGCTGGGAGACGTTCTCGTGCGACGCCGCGTCGTGAAAGCGCGGCGGGAAGGTCACGTGCAGGAAGTGGTGGTCGAACACCGGCGCCTCGCCCAGCAGGCTGCTCAGCGCGCCCTTCACGATCGGCAGATCGAGCAGCCGGGCGACGGCGCTGCCCTGCGCATAGGCTTCCGACAAAGGCGTGCCGGCGGGGACCTCGGGGATGCGGCTGGCCGCCAGGGTCTCGCCGTAGACCTTGCCGATCTTGTCGCCTTCGGACGGCTCGGAGACCGCCCCGGCCTCGGCCATGAACTGGGCGTTGATCTCGGCCGGGACGGCGGCGTCGAAGCGCAGGAAGCCGCGGGCCACAAAGCTCGCCACCTGCGGCGACGTGAGCAAGATCGGTTCGGCCATCTAAGCGATCTCCACCAGTTGCTCGAAGAAGAACTCGTATTTCAGGTAGGCCAGATCCAACTCCTCGCCACGCCCATGAGGCAAGAGTTGCGAGGCCTGAATCAGGCGCCAGCCATCCTTCAACGCCTCGACGCCGGTGGCGTAGGGCGGCGTGTCCAGATCGCCGGCCATGTGCAGGGCCCGGCCCGTCCCGTCGTACTGGGCCCACGCCAGCACTGGCGCATCGAGCGCCGAGTTCTTCAGATAGAGCACCAGAACCTTCTGCCGCAGCGGCATCACCGTCTCCACTCGGCGCCGTTGGGAAAGCTCCACGCCTCGCGGCTCTCCGGCTTCATCTCGACGCTGAACCCTGGACGAGCCGGCGCCATGTAGCGGCCGCGCTCGATCCGGATCGGATCGACGAAGTGCTCGTGCAGATGGCCGGCGTGCTCGATCATCCGCCCCTCGGCGCCGGACGCGACGCAGGCGGCGTCGAAGAAGCTGACGTGCTGGACGTATTCGCAGAGGCCGACGCCGCCCGCGTGCGGGCACACCGGCTTGTCGAACTTGGCGGCTAGCAGCAACACAGCCAGCACCTCGTTGACCCCGCCGAGTCGGCAGGCGTCGACCTGCACCACGTCGATCGCCCCGGCCTGGAGGAACTGCTTGAACATCACCCGGTTGTGGCAGTGCTCGCCGGTGGCGACGCGGATCGGCGCCACCGCCTCGCGGATCCTGGCGTGCCCGAGGATGTCGTCCGGACTGGTGGGCTCCTCGATCCAGTAGGGATCGAACGGCGCCAGCGCCTTCACCCAGTCGATCGCCGGCCCGACGTCCCAGACCTGGTTGGCGTCGGTCATCAGCAGCCGGTCCGGTCCCAGCACCTCCCGCAGCAGCGCGGCGCGACGAAGA
>DATJRL010000127.1:0-2934 GCA_035504785.1 Caulobacteraceae bacterium | reverse complement strand
TGGGCCGACGCCGTGGTCACCGCCAAGATCCCGCCGCAGCTGATGCGCGCGGTGGCGCCCCGGTTCGGCCAGGCGCTGCCGGTCGGCAACGAGGGCGCGGGCGTCGTGGTCGCCGCCGGCGCCGCCTCGCAGGCCCAGCGCCTGGTCGGCAAGACCGTCGCCATCCTCGGCGGCGCGATGTACGCCCAGTACCGGGTGGTGAAGGCGGCCGACGCGCTGCTGCTGCACGACGACGCGACGCCCAGGGACGGCGCCTCCTGCTTCGTCAATCCGCTGACCGCGCTCGCAATGGTCGCCACCATGCGCATGGAGGGCCACACCGCCCTCGTCCATACCGCGGCGGCCTCCAACCTCGGCCAGATGCTGGTGAAGATCTGCCTCGAGGACGGCGTCGACCTCGTCAACATCGTCCGCAGCCCCGCGCAAGCCGCCCTGCTGAAGGAAATCGGCGCCAAATACGTGGTCGACTCGTCGACGCCGAGCTTCATGGACGACCTGATCGCGGCGCTCTCGGCCACCGGCGCCACCATCGGCTTCGACGCCATCGGCGGCGGCAAGCTGGCCGGGCAGATCCTCACCGGGATGGAGGTGGCGGCGGTGCGCAAGGGCGGCGGCGCCTTCAGCCGCTACGGTTCGACCACCTACAAACAGGTCTACATCTACGGCGGCCTCGACACCGGCCCCACCGAGATCAACCGCGCTTTCGGGATGCAGTGGGGGATCGGGGGCTTCCTGCTGACCTATTTCCTCCAGAAGATCGGTCCGGCGGAGGCCGCCAAGCTGCGCCAGCGCGTCGCCGACGAGCTCAAGACCACCTTCGCCAGCCACTACACCGCCGAGCTCTCGCTCGCCGAGGCGCTGAGGCCGGAGGTGATGGCCGCCTACAACAAAAAGGCCACCGGCGAAAAATACCTCATCAACCCGAACAAGGGCCGCTAAGTCGCGCCCGCTCCGTCCTCCAGACGGTCTGAAGGCTCGATCCGGAGCCAGACGATCGGTTCCCAGACCTCCTCCAACTCGGCGACGGGGCTTGCGCCCACGATTCGGCGTGGCCAGTGGCGGCTTTCCGGGGGATGACGCCGCTAGTCGCGCCGGTCGGAGGATAGGGCGTGGCCAGCCCGGCGGACGCCGCCAGCGCAAGCGCGGGAGACAGGTCTGGCGGAAAGCGAATCATCCCAATACGCATGCAGCGGACGTATCCGGCCCGCGCGGCGTTGAGGAAAGCACGAGAGGCGATGACCGCTAAGACGCGGGCGGAGGCGGACGCGGGAGGGCGCGCCCCTACCTCGGTCTTCCGGGAGCTGACGTTCATCTGGGTGACGGCGGGGCTGCCGCTGACGCTCGGGGCCTGGTTCGCGACCGCCACCCTCCTGTTCCCGACCGAGACCTATTTCTTCTGGACTCAGGACCTTCCGATCTTCGTCGCCTGCATCGCGATCACAGCGACGCTGCGGTTCGTTCCGCCGGCGAGGCTTGCGCCGCTAGCCAAGGCGCTGGAGGCGCCGGCATGGCTGTGGGTCTTCGGGCTGGCCGGCGTCTGCGCCGTCGCGGGCGTCGTCGGCGTATGGCTGGTGTTCGAGAACTATACGCTCTCGCTCGACGAGTTCATGGCCAACTTCGACGCCCGCATCTTCGCCCACGGAGAGCTGCTGGCGCCGATCCCGCCGGCCTGGCGACCCTATGCCGAGGCGCTGCAGCCGATATTCACCCTCCCAATACCCGACGACGCCTTCTGGGCGTCGGCCTACTTGCCGGTGAACGCGGCGATGCGGGCGGCGGCCTCGCTGATCGGCGCCCAGGACGCGCTGAACCCGCTGCTGAGCGCGCTCGCCATTGTCGCCACCTATGGCGTCGGGCGGCGGCTGTGGCCGGGCGAGCCGAGGCTGGCCCTGATCGCCGCGGTGCTGCTCGGCGGGTCGTCGCAGCTGATCGTCACCGGCATGACCGCCTATGCGATGCCCGCCCATCTGGCGTTCAACATGGCCTGGCTGTGGCTGTTCCTCCGCGGCGGCCGCGCGGGCCACGCTGGCGCGATCCTGGTGGGGTTCTTGGCCACCGGACTGCACGAGATCGTCTTTCACCCGCTGTTCGTCGCGCCGTTCGTGCTGCAACTGTGGCTCGAGCGACGCTGGCGTCTGGCCGGGCTCTATACGGCCGCTTACGCCGGAATCGGCGTCTTTTGGATGGAGTGGTGGCCGCTCGCGTTCCACCTGGCCGGGATTCCGACCTCGGTCAGCACGGGCGCCGGGTCCACCTTCCTGGCGCAGCGCGTCGCCGAACTCCTCGCCAAACTCGACGTCGACAACCTCGCGGTGATGAGCGAGTCGCTCGTGCGCTTCGTCACCTGGCAAAACCCACTCACCGTTCCGCTCGCCCTCAGCGCCGTCCTCGCGGCCCAGCGGGCCAAGGGCGCGATGCGTTCGATCGTCTGGGGCATCGGGCTGACGCTGATCGTCATGGCGTGCCTTACTCCCACTCAGGTGCATGGCTGGGGCTATCGCTACATGCACGGCCTCCTGGGCACGACCTGCCTGCTCGCGGCTTGGGGCTGGGGACGCCTGACCGCCTCGCTCGCGCCCGAACTCAAGGCCGGGGCGGCGGGCGGCCTGGTCGCGGCCAGCGCGATCTCGCTCTTCGTGCTGACGCCGATCCGGGCTTGGCAGGCGTGGTCTTTCTGCCATCCCTTCGCCGAGGCGAACGCTCTGATCCAGCATGCGAACGTCGATGTCGTGGTTGTCGACGACACCGGCGCCCACGCCTTCAACGCCGGCACCTTGGTGCGCAACGATCCGTTGCTGGAGCACAGGCCGAAGGTGATCGCGCTCGCCCCGCTGGACGAGGACGACGTCGCCAATCTCTGCGGCGCCTACTCGATCGCTTTATTCGACGGCGACAAGCTGGCGCAGCTCGGCGGCTTCACCCTTCACCTGCGAC
>DATJRL010000126.1:0-2385 GCA_035504785.1 Caulobacteraceae bacterium | reverse complement strand
GCGGGCCGATCGGGCAGGACATCCCACGCGTCGACATCCCCGCCAAGCTCGTCGGCGGCGAGGCCTATATCCAGGACTTCCGGCCGCCCGGCATGGTCCACGCCCGCGTCGTCCGCGGACCAAGCTACGGGACCACGCTTGGCGAGGCCGACATCGCGGCTGCGCGGGCCATGCCGGGGGTGATCGAGATCGTCCACAAAGGCCGCTTCCTCGCCGTGGTCGCCGAGGGCGAGTGGCAGGCGATCCAGGCCCAGCAGCGCCTGCAGGCGGCGCCCTCGCGCTCGACCGCGACGCGCCCGGACGACATCCACCAGTGGCTGCTCGCGGCGCCGGAGCAGGTCGAGGTGATCCTCGACCGCGGTGGCGCAGCCGACGGCGCCCGCACCGCTTCGGCGGCCTACACGCGGCCGTACCTGATGCACGGCTCGATCGGGCCCTCCTGTGCGGTCGCGCTGGCCAAGGACGGCGAGCTGAGCGTGTGGACGCACAGCCAGGGCGTCTTCCCTCTGCGCAGGGCGATCGCCCAGCTGGTCGGCCTGCCGCCGGAGAAGGTCCGCTGCCGGCATGTGGAGGGCGCGGGCTGCTACGGCCACAATGGCGCGGACGACGCCGCCGGCGATGCGGCCCTGATCGCCATGGCCGTTCCGGGACGGCCGGTGCGGGTGCAGTGGATGCGCGACCAGGAGCACGGCTGGGAGCCGCTCGGCTCCGCCATGGTCGCCCATCTCTCCGCGAGCCTGACATCTGAGGGCAAGATCGCCTCGTGGCGCCACGACGTGTGGAGCATGACCCACAGCACCCGGCCGCAGGAGGCCGGAAGCCTCCTCGCCGGGCAGGAGGTCGATCCGCCCTTCCGGGCCCCGCCGCCGCGCCCGGTCCCGATGCCCGAGGGCGGTGGCGACCGCAACGCCATCCCCCTCTACGCCTTCCCCACAGCCCGGGTCGCCTATCACTTCGTTCCCGAGATGCCGCTGCGTGTCTCGGCCCTGCGCTCGCTGGGCGCGCACATGAACGTCTTCTCGATCGAGAGCTTCGTGGACGAGCTCGCGCTGCTGGCCGGCGCCGACCCGGTGGAGTTCCGCCTCGCTCACCTGGACGACCCCCGCGCCCGCGACGTGATCAAAGCCGCCGCGCGGAAGTTCGGTTGGCAGACCTGGCGGCGCGCGGCCGGACGCGGCCGCGGCTTCGCCTTCGCTCGCTACAAGAACCTCGCCGCCTGGTGCGCCGTGGCCCTGGAGCTCGAGGTCGAGCCGGTCACCGGCGAGGTGCGGCTGGGACGCGTCGTGTCGGCCGTGGACTGCGGCCAGGCGATCAATCCCGACGGCATCCGTAACCAGATAGAAGGCGCGATCGTGCAGTCGCTGAGCTGGTCGATGATCGAGCAGGTCACGTGGGACGCCGACCGCCGCACCAGCTTCGACTGGAGCGCCTACCCCATCCTCCGCTTCCCCGCCCTGCCCCAGAGCGTCGAGGTCGAAGTCCTCGACCGCCCCGCCGACCCCTTCCTCGGCGTCGGCGAAGCCGGCCAGGGGCCGGCTGCCGCGGCGCTGGCCAATGCGCTGGCGGACGCCACGGGCAAGCGCCTGCGCGACGTGCCGCTCACGGCGGAGAAGGTGAAGGCGGCGATCGCAGGATGACCGGGGAGGTTTCCCCTGTTCCTTCCCGCAGGTCACGCGGGCCGCAAGATCCGGTTTTGACACGGGGGGCACGGAGGAGGAGAACACACAGAGAAAAATGAGTGCGCCTTCGGCGCGGCCCCGCCTGCACGTGATTAGCGGCGCGAAGCGCTGACCCTTCTTCGTGCTCTCGTCTTCCTCTGCGCCCTCCGTGTTGAAGGAGGATCTCTAAGCTGCCGCTCCGCCGCAGAAGTTCCTCGATCACGGCGCGCTGCAGGAGGAGATGAAGAGCCGGCGGGAACGCCGGCGGACCGAGGGTCTGCCGCCCGCGGTCAAGGCCTTGTCAGCCCAGCGTTTCCTCCAGCGCTGCGAGGCGGGCGGCCTGGTCGTCCGCGATGAGAGGTCCAATCACGTCGTCGAGGGCTTCGCCTTCCATGACCTTGGGCAGGTTGTAGAGGGTCAGGTTGATGCGGTGGTCGGTCACCCGGCCCTGGGGGAAGTTGTAGGTGCGGATCCGTTCGGAGCGGTCGCCCGAGCCGACCTGGCTCTTGCGCGCCTCCGAGCGCTCGGCGTCGAGGCTGTCGCGGCGCATCTGGTAGAGCCTCGCCTTGAGCACCTTCATCGCGCGGGCGCGGTTCTGGTGCTGGGACTTTTCGGACGACGTGACTACCACGCCTGTGGGCAGGTGGGTGATGCGCACTGCCGAGTCGGTCTTGTTGACGTGCTGGCCGCCCGCTCCGCTGGAGCGGTAGGTGTCGATGCGCAGGTC
>DATJRL010000125.1:0-7581 GCA_035504785.1 Caulobacteraceae bacterium | reverse complement strand
GCGGTAGAACCTGGCGAAGAGGTCGAGGCCATGGTCGCCCGTCAGCCGCGCGGCGAGAGGCAGGGCGACGAGCAGGCAGCCGAACAGCGCAAGGGCGGTCAACGCCGCGCTCCGGCGGACAAACACCGGCAGCGGCGGATGCGAAGCTTCCGCGCCGGCGCGGAACGCCAACAACCCGACGCCGAGGCCCATGGCGATCACCGCGAGCTGGGTCAGGGCCGACGGCGCCCAGAGCGCGGCGAGCGTCGCAGCGACGGCGACGCTGGCGCGCGGAGCATCCGCCGTCAGGCTGCGGCTCATGGCCAGCACCGCCTGGGCGACCACGGCGACGGCCGCGAGGCGCAGGCCGTGCAGCCAGCCGCTTCCAAGCGCCTGGGTCAGCGTCGGCGCGGCGAGCGCGAAGACCGTCATGGCCACCGCGGAGGGCGTGGTGAATCCGAGCCAAGCCGCGGCGGCGCCGGCGTAGCCGCCGCGGGAGAGCCCGATCATCAACCCGGTCTGGCTGCTGGCCGGCCCGGGCAGGAACTGGCAGAGCGCGACGATGTCGGCGAAAGCGGCCTCGTCCAGCCAGCGACGCCGCTCCACGAACTCGCGCCGGAAGTAGCCAAGGTGCGCGACCGGCCCGCCGAACGAGGTCAGACCCAGTTTCAGGAAGGCGCCCAGCACCTCCAGGGCCGAGCCGCGATCCGCGCCGGCGGGCCGCCCTGCCGCCATTCGCCTATCCGCCGGCCGAAGGCGCGGCCGACGCCTGCGGACGCTGGAACAGGGTCGGGTCGAACGGGCGGTTGAGTTCGACCATGCCGACATCGGTCTCCACGTCGCCGCTGGTGTGGGTGATTTGCACAAAGGGCATGCGCACGCCGTCCACCAGGCGCCAGTCGCCCAACAGTTCCAGCCGGGTCTGGCCGGCCTCGGTGATGCGGTAGCAGCAAAGCAGGCCATTGGAGGGATCGACCAGCGCCTCATAGGAGTCGGCGTCGCCGAAGGTGACGCGCAGCACGCTCCAGCTCTTGTCCATCACCTGGGCCGTGCCGGCGAGCGCAACGGCGGCGCCGCCGCGGCCGGTCAAGGCGTCGCCGAACACCACCAGCGCATAGCGCCGCGCCCGCTCCGAGGCGCCGGGATCATCCCTCGCCGCGCTCGCCCCGTCGGACCGCCAGGCGCCATCCGGCGTGGCGACGGCGATTTCGCGGACGCCGTCGGCGTCGATCTCGCGCCGGAACCGGCCATCACGATCCATCCAGAGCCCGCCGGATTGCCGGCCGAGCTGCGTTTCGACGTGGAACCGCTCGTGGATCGTCTGCAGCTGCAGGTAGGCCGGTCCGCGAAACTCGAGGTACTTGGCCACGACGGCGCGCACGGTTTGCGAGGCGTCGATCGGCGGCGGCGCCTCGGACGCCACTTGCGCGACGGCCGGGCTCAGCGCCGCCAAGCTTGCGCCCAGCGCCAGAGCGATGCGACGGCCCTTCGTGGTCATGCAGCGGATCCTCGAACTGAAAAGCCGGCTAGCGTGGTGAACCGGAAGTTCGCCCGATCGTCGGGGCGGGCGCGGAGGCGAACGTCAGGTTCGTAAACCACACTAGAATCATAGACTTCCTAGTGCCCTTAGCGAGTCCGAAGTTCGCTCGGCGCTCGCCCCATGCGGTTGCGACCTTCGGACTCGGGACACTAGAGAGGCTTGGCGCCGGAGCGTCAGATGAGGTTAGGTCGCGAACTCACGCCTCGGCCCCAAAACCTCATGCCCTCGCTAATCCGGCCGTTTCAAGCCCACGATGCGTCTTTCGTCTCGGCGCTCTTCGCCGCCTACATGGCCGAGCTCTTCGGCGCCGCCAACGCCATGACGGCGGAGCGGCTCGTCGCCGGCTGCGGGCGGCATTTCGAGCTGATGGTGGCCGAGGACGGCGCGACGCTCGTCGGCTTCGCCGCATGGCGCGAGATCTATGACCTGCACAACGATGTGCTGGGCGGCGAAATCGCCGATTTCTTCGTCGCGCCGTCGCACCGGGGCCGCGGCGTGGCGGTGCAGCTGGTGGCCGGCGTGGCGGGCGAGATCAAGCGGCGTGGCGGCGTCTTCCTGTGCAGCCTGGTGCTGCAGGACGATCCGGCGCGGGTGAAGCTCGCCCGACGCTGGGGCGTCGGCTTTGCCGGCGAACACACCTACCTGGCCGAGGCCGTGTTTCACCGCATGGCCGACTGGGGAGGCGGAGGCGATCCTCGCATGGCTATGCGCCAGCTGCTGGCGATGCGGCCGAAGCGGGAGGCGAAGTCATGAGCATGGTCCTGGACAAGATCACCTACACGCCGACCACCGGCGTGCGCCGGACGCACGAGGCGCCTCTGACGGCGGCGAGCGACGAGAGCTTGTCGGGGCTCGGGGCCCTGGTGGACGATCCCCACGCGTTTCCGATCGAGATCGTGCGCTGGCCGGCGCAGGGGTGGCGCGCGGTCGACGATGGGTCCGGCGACCAGGGCGGCGTCGCCGAGGGCCTGTTCGAGTTCGAGTGGCGCGGCGAGACCCTGTTCGCCCGCAACAACGCCGTCGGCGACGCCTACCTGTTCGGCTGGAGCACCTGGCCGGAAGAAGCGTCGGCCCATGCGCCGGGTCGGCCGCGGGACCGCGCGCTGACCTGGCGGGCGAACTACCACCCCGACGGCGGCCAGCTGGTCTGGCCGATCAAGGGCGAGAGCTTCGTCGTCCCGCTCGCCCCGCCCGGCGACGACGTGAAGCCGGAGGATTTCAAGGCGTTCCGCTGCGACGGAACCCGGGGGCTCTATATCCGCCCGAACGTGTGGCACGGCGCGTTCGTCCCGCACGCCGACACCGCGACCTTCCTCGATCGGCAGGGGCGCGTGCACGCCCGGGTGTCGGTGGACTTCCCCAAGGAGTTCGGCTGCTACCTGGCGGTCTCGCTGGGGACGGCCTAGAGAGACCGGTTTGGGCTGAGTCCGGTTGCAATCAGTCCGTCACCCCGGCCGGAGCTGCGAAAGCAGCGGAGAGCCGGGGCCGGACCCTCCAGATCCTAGACGCCCGCTACTCCGGCACGGCCTCGCCCGAGCCGCCGAATTCCTTCGGGAAGTCGCGCAGTTTCGGGAGCCCGTCCTTCATCGGCAGCACAGTTTCGGCGTAGTTGACGTGAACGCCAGGCTGGAAAGCCAGGTCGGGCAGGGTCGCGGCGAAGACGTCGATCAGACCCAGCGGCGGGTGGTTGGTCATGAGGTGGCCGCCGCACTTGGCGCAGTACTGGCGCTCCGAGAGCTCGGTCTTCTTGAAGGTCGCGAGGTGTTCGGCGCCGGCGGTCACCTTCACCTCCTCGGGACGCCAGAGGGTGAAGGCGTTCAGCGGCCCGCCGGACCAGGAGCGGCAGGAGCGGCAGTGGCAGTAGCCCATGGCCTGCGGTTCGCCGGTCGCTTCGATCTTCACCGCGCCGCAGAAGCACGTGCCCTGGAAGGCCATTTATGTCTCCCTTGAAACGCTGACGCAGCCATCTACGGCCACGGCGATACCGCGTCCAGCGGGTTTGGACTTGATCGCGGCCGTGAGAGCATGGATTCCGTCTTTCGTCGCCCCATCTGAATCGCACGGCATGGCCCACGACCACGACGACAACCACGACCGCGATCGTGATCACGATCATGGCCACGATCACCAACAGTTCCACAGCCATGGGGCTGGACACAACCATGGCCACCGTCATCACGTCCCGACCGACTTCGGCCACGCCTTCGCCATCGGGATCGCACTGAACATCTGCTACGTGGTTGGCGAGGCGGTGTACGGGCTTCTCGCCAACTCGCTGGCTCTGCTGGCCGACGCCGGGCACAACGCCGGCGACGTGGTGAGCCTCGGTCTCGCCTGGTTGGCGGCGATCCTGGCCAAGCGCGCGCCCAGCGAGCGCTACACCTACGGCCTGGCGTCCTCGTCGATCCTGGCCGCGCTCGCCAACGCCGTGCTGCTGGCGCTGGTCACCGGCGGAATCGCCTGGGAAGCGATCCTGCGCCTGATACAGCCGCAAGCCTCGGGCGGGGCCGCGATGATGGTCGTCGCCGGGGTCGGGATCGTGGTGAACGGCGCGACCGCGCTGATGTTCGCCGCGGGCCGCGAGCGCGACCTCAACGTGCGCAGCGCCTTCACCCACATGGCCTCGGACGCCCTAGTGGCGCTGGGCGTGGTGGTGACCGGCGGCGCGATCCTTCTCACCCACTGGCTGTGGCTCGACCCGGCGATCAGTCTGGTGATCGGCGGGGTCATCGTGTGGGGCACCTGGTCGCTGCTGCGCGAAGCGCTGGCGCTGGCGCTGGCGGGCGTGCCGGCCAACGTCAATCGCAGCGGCGTGCTGGAGTATCTGACCACCCTGCCGGGGGTCACGGAGGTGCACGACCTGCACATCTGGGGCATGAGCACCACCGAAACCGCGCTCACCGCCCACCTGGTGCGGCCAGGCGCGGCGCTCGACGACGCCCTGCTGGCCGAGGTCTGCGGCGAATTACGCCGCAAGTTCTCCATCCACCACGCCACGCTGCAGGTCGAAGAGGGCGAGCATCCTTGCGAACTCGCCGGCCACGCGGCGTAGCGTCACTACCATCGGCCCTTCTCCCCTTGCGGGGCTGTTGCAAAACTCCCCTTCCCCCTGCGGGGAGGGGTCGGGGGTGGGGGTGCGAGCACGACGGTCTGCCGTCAGGACTCGGAGCTTCCCAAGCCGAATCAACAACGACCGAGCTGACACCCCCATCCCCAACCCTTCCCCGCAAGGGGGAAGGGAGCTTTCGGAGCGATCTCATCGAATTGCGCAACAGGCCCGCTAGGGGAGAAGGAGTCTACTCCCCGCCGATGAGATCGCGGCGGTTCTTCTCCAGCTCCTCGGCGTAGCGGCGCGTGGCGTAGGCCTCCGAGAGCACGCCCAGCACCGCGTGATCGGGGCTCAGGACCGCCAGTTCGTCGCTCCCGGTGCGATCGAAGACGCCCATGATCTCTCGGATCGAGAGATCCGGCGCCAGCCACTCTTCCTGGTTCACGGCGTAGTCGGCGACCTTCCCCTCCCCGTCCTCGTCGCCGTAGACGGCCGCGGTCATCACCAGGCCGGCGTACTTGCCGGCATCGTCGAGGGCGACCACGCGCGTGGTCGAGCCGAGCGGGAAGCGCCGGCGGAACTCGGCGAGTTCGGCGCTGGCGGCGATGGTCGGCGCGTCGGTGCGCATCATCCGCCCCGCCGTCAGCGTGCGCAGCCAGCCGACGTCATGGGCGCTGCGGATGGTCTCGCCGCGCAGGTGCAGGCGCCAGGTGGAGAAGGAGTAACCGAAGGTCTCCCGCACCAGCAGGCTCGCGATCACCGAGGCGGTGAGCGTCGCAGCGGTGATGCCTGAATCGCCCGTGTTCTGCAGCACCAGGAACGACATGGTGAGCGGCCCGCCCACGATCGCCACCGCCACCGCCCCCATCCCGACCAGCGCGGCGGCGGTCGGATCGAGGCTGGCGTGTCCATAGGTGTCGATCAGCACCGCGTAGAGGCGTCCCAGCAGCGAGCCGAGGTAGAGCGAAGCGAAGAAGAGGCCGCCGCGGAAGCCGAACCCGAGCGAGATCACCGACGCCATCGCCTTGGCGAGGAGAAGGAAGACGAGCGCGCCAATCCCGAGTTGTGCGGTAAGGTCGAGGGACATGGCTCCGTGCCCGGCCGAGAGGGTCTGGATCGAGAGCAGCGCGAGGCCGACCAGCAAGCTCCCGCCGGCGATCGGACGGTAGGGTTTGAAGAACGCGACCCGCGAAGCGAGCATCTCGGTCCAGCCGACCAAGCGCATCACCGCGATGCCGAAGAAGGCGCTGACGACGCCGAGGCCGGCATAGAGCAGGTAGTGCGCCAGCTTGTAGTCGTCCGGCGTGGTGATCGGGGTCACCATCGGTTGAAAGTGGACAATTTGGGTCATCAACCAGCCGGCGATGGCCGCCGCGATCACCGGCGCGACGTTGGCGACGGTATAGGAGCCGATGATGATCTCGAAGGCGTAGAAGGCGCCCGCCAGCGGGGCGCCGAACGCAACGCCGATCGCCGCGCCGGCGCCGGCGCCGACGAAGGTTCGCAAATCCGACCGACGCAAGTTGAAGAACCGCCCGGTGATGGAGGCCAGCGCGCCGCCCATCTGCGCATAGGCCGCCTCCAAGCCGACCGAGGCGCCGAACCCGTTCGAGCACAGCGTCTGCGCGGTGACGAATAGACTGTCGCGAAAGCTCATACGGCCGCCGCGTAGCGCGTTGGCCTCGACAGGGTCGACCGGCGTCGTCGCCCGCCCCCGCGCCCAGGCCCAGGTCAGCAGCACCAGCAGCGTGCCGCCCAACGGCAGGGCGACGAGTCGGCGCGGATCGACGGTCTGGATCGCCGAGAGGCGCTCGTCGAAGTCCATGTTGTAGAGGAACATCTGCAGCGTGTGGGCGGACAGGCCGATGGCGATGGTCGCCAGGCCTGCGGCCGCCCCGACCAGCGCGGCGATCACCACCAGCCAGAGTTCGCTGGCGCGAATCTCGCCGCGCAGGAAGATGATTGTCTCCAGGACGAGCCTGGGCAGGCCGCCGGCGCGCGTCCGCTTCCGACTGGTCTGGTCGTTCTTGAGACTGGCGTCGGCGTCGATCGGAGGGCCCTCCGGCGGAGTGCGGCCTCTACACCATGAATTGCTAAAGCCGAGGAAGCCGGGTGGAATTCCTCGCGGCCCTAGAAAACCACCACGCTGCGGATGCTCTCCCCGGCGTGCATCAGGTCGAACGCCAGGTTGATATCGGCGAGCGGCAGGGTGTGGGTGATCAGGGGGTCGATGGCGATCTTGCGCTCCATGTACCAGTCGACGATGCGCGGCACGTCGGTGCGGCCCCTGGCGCCGCCGAAGGCCGTGCCGCGCCAGACCCGGCCGGTCACCAGTTGGAACGGGCGTGTCGAAATCTCCTGCCCCGCGCCGGCCACGCCGATGATCACGCTCTCGCCCCAGCCGCGGTGGCAGCACTCCAGCGCCTGACGCATGGTGGCGACATTGCCGATGCACTCGAAGCTGAAGTCGGCGCCGCCGCCCGTGAGGTCGACGATCGCCTGCACCACCTTGTCGCGGCCCACCTCGTCCGGGTTGACGAAGTCGGTCATGCCCAAACGCCTGGCGAGTTCGGTCTTGGCGGGGTTGAGGTCGACGCCGATGATCTTGTCGGCGCCGGCCATCCTGGCGCCTTGGATGACGTTGAGCCCGATGCCGCCCAGCCCGAACACCGCGACATTGGCGCCCGGTCGCACCTTGGCGGTCCAGATCACCGCGCCCACGCCCGTCGTCACCCCGCAGCCGATGTAACAGATCTTGTCGAACGGTGCGTCCTCGCGGACCTTGGCCACCGCGATCTCGGGCAGCACCGTGTGGTTCGCGAAGGTCGAGCAGCCCATGTAGTGGTGGAGCTTCTCGCCGCCGCGGGAGAACCGCGAGGTTCCGTCGGGCATCAGGCCCTGCCCTTGCGTCGCGCGGATCGCGGTGCAGAGGTTGGTGCGGCGCGAGAGGCAGCTTTTGCACTGGCGGCATTCGGGCGTGTAGAGCGGGATCACGTGGTCGCCCGGTTTCACG
>DATJRL010000124.1:0-4172 GCA_035504785.1 Caulobacteraceae bacterium | reverse complement strand
GGCCTGATGATCGCCGACACCTGCTTCTACTATCCCGAGGACCGAGGCATCTCGGAGAGCGCGCGCCTCGCCCGCGAGATGGCGCTGGCCATCGGGACCGACCACAAGCCCCGCCGGGCGCCGGAGTACGCATGAGGGAGTACGCATGACGGAGCACGTATGAGCAGGCACTCATGAGCGAGCGCGCCGACATCCCGCCGGGACGCCTCGGGCGGCTGGTCCGCTTCTACGCCAGCGGCGTCTTCCTGAAGTTCCTCCTCGCCGGCGGCTTGGCGGCGCTGGTCAATTTCGCCAGCCGCTTCGCCCTGCAGCCGGCGGTGGGGTTCGACGCGGCGGTGGCGCTGGCCTACCTGGCCGGCTTCCTCACCGCCTTCTTCCTCAACCGCGCCTTCGTCTTCCCCCGTTCCGGCAAGCCGGTGCGGGTGGAGATGGCCTGGTTCTTCCTCTTCAACCTGATCGCCTTCCCGGTGGTGGTGGCGCTCTCGATCCTGCTGCGCGACGACGTGTTCGGCCGCGTGCTGCCGCGCGACCTGGCCGAGGCGCTCGCCCACGCCTGCGCGATCATGACGCCGGTGGCGTTCAACTTCGCCGCCCACCGCCTGGTGACGTTCGGAGTTCGGCGAGGCGGGTAGACGTGAGCGTGTTGGGAAATTGTCCCAATGATCACGTCATAGCCGGGCCTGTCCCGGCTACCCATGTCGAAGCGTCCCGCCGACTCCCGGGGAGGCGCGGGAATGGGTCACCGGCATTTCGCGCTTCGCGCTTCAGCCGGTGATGACGTGAAGGGTTGTGACGGACCCGGCGCCAAGCCAACGCGAACGGCTCTAGAGTTCGGCGGTCTCCAGTTCCGGCGCCCTGGCGAGAGCGCCGGCGACCAGTTCCTGCACCTTGGCGACGAACAAGCGTTCGTCGCCGGAAAAGAACACCTTGTCGAGGTCGGCGGCGCGCGCGGCCTTGCGGCAGCGGGCCAGCCACTTCGGATCGTCGGCCAACCTGACCACGGCGGCCACGTAGGCGTCGAGGTTGGCGGCCGCGAGACCTTTCGGGAAGCCCATGCGGTTGAAGTAAGCCACGTCGGCGTGGGCGTGGGCCTCGGCGCCGTCCAGGCAGACGCCAGGCAGGCCGACCAGCACCGCGTCGATGATGCTGTTCATGTTCCCGTACGGGAACGGGCAGACGAAGAAGTCGCACGAGGCCAGCCGCCGCATGTACTCCGGGTAGGGCGCCTCCTCGTGCACCACCGCGAACGGCAGCCGTACGGCCAACCGCCGTTTCAACTCCTCGTAGCCCAGGCCCGAGCAGCCCAGCGGCAGGATGTGGAACTCCAGCGGCGCCTTCGCCGCCGCCTTGCAGCGGCGCAGCGCGTCGAAGAATGGCGGCCCGAGCTTCATCGCCGAGGCGGCCACCGCGATCTTGATGGGCGCGCCCTCGGGCCGCTCGGCCTTGGCCGCCTCGGCCTCGGCGAGCACGGCCTTGAAGTCGACGTCGTCGCGGGGCTCGTAGGGCATCGCCTCCGGCGGCACCAGCGCCAGGGTCTCGGAGAAGCACGCCGGATCGCCGACGAAGTCGTCGGGCAGGATCATGTAGTCGACGAACGGGCTCTTGGTGGTGGCGGTATGCCCGAACGAAGCCGCCTGCACCGGCGCCAGCCGCAGCGAGGCCAGCGCGATCACATAGGGCGACATGCCGACCCCGAGATGGAACACCATCACCGGGTCGTGGGCCCGGATCTTCTCGGCAATCCCACGCACCGCCTCGGTGAACGAGACGCCCTCGACCGGATAGAAGATGATCTCGTCGAAGCAGGGGGCCACCTCGGCCGTCAACTGATGGACGTAGCCGACCCCGACGACGTGGAACGCCGCCTTCAGCGCCGTCACCGCCCGCGAGTGGGTGCGGTGCACCGAGTGGCCGAAGTTGAAGTTCTCGGTCGCCACGATCACCGTCGGCTTCGCTTTCGGCGCCGGCGGGGTGGCGGGATCGTACTCCGGCGCGCCGGCCTCCAGGCAGGCGCGGCGGATCTGGTCGATGAAGTCGGCCTTGATGTCGTGTTTGCGCGGCGACATCGCGTAGCTGCAGTGCATGTAGGGCGAGGCGATGGTCTGCAGCGCGATCTGGCCGAGCTTGACGCCGCCCAGCCGGCCCGGCAGCCACTCCAGCAGCTGCTCGCGGAAGGCGTGCGCGCCCTCGGTGAAGCAGAAGCGGGTGCCGAGGACGCCCAAGAGGCCGCCCATGGTGACGGCGGCGTCGGCGGTCATCGCCTCCTCGAGGTTCATGTTCATGCCGGCCGCGCCGGAGAACAGCAGCAGGAAGCGCTTCAGGTTGTCCAGCGACACCTTCTGCGCGCCGTTCTGGGTGTCGATCAGCAGCGGCACCAGATGACCCGGAGAGCCGAAACCGCTGACCGAGAACATCAGCTCGATCCAGCGGTGGTGCATGGTCAGCTGCTCGTAGATCAGCGGCTCCAGCTGGGTCGCCGGATCGCAGATCAGCTGGCCGAAGGCGGCGCTGAACCGGGTCGCCAGCCGCTCGACCGCCCGGTCGGCGACCAGCGCCAACACCCGCACGCCGTCGATCCGGCCGTAGCGTTCGTCGCAAGCCTTGAGGATGCGCAGCGCCTCGCGCAACGCCGTCTCGCGCTCGCCGCGAGCGACGGCGCGTTCGAAGTCGTCGAGGCTCGGAGGCGGCGGCGCGGCGGTAGCGGTGGCCATGCGAGATCCGTGAAACTGGGGCGCTGGTTTTTTGGCAGAGCCAAACGGCCCGCGCCAGTCCCGCGGCGCGCGTCTCGGGCGCAGACTCGAGGGCGCCCCCTCAGTGGGCGTGCGCCAGGCGGTAGCGCTGCATGGCGCCGAACACCCCGCCCGCGCCCCCGCCGCCGCGCAGGTCGGCGCCCAGGTCGCGATAGGCGGCCCGCACGTTGGCGCAGATCCGCTCGGACTCGCCCCAGCCGCGGAAGCCGTCGAGGGCGATGTCGTTCGCCGCCTCCTCCCAGCCCATGCCGGCGTCCAGCCGCCGCTTCGACTCCGCCATCACGAACTCGAAGTAGCCCTTGAGGTTGGCCACCGCCCGCTTGTCGGTGATCGCGCCGTGACCGGGGACCACGGTCTCGACGTCCAGGCCCACGATGTGGTCGCAGGCGGCGATCCAGTTGGCGATCGGCCCGTTCCAGACGATCGGGTGCCCCTCGTTGAACAGGAGGTCGCCGGTGAACACGGTCTTGTCGGCCGGCACGTAGACGATGGTGTCGGCCTCGGTGTGCGCCGGACCGAGGTTGGTCAGGCGAACCGTCTTGGCGCCCACCTCCACCGTGAGCTCGTGTTCGAAGGTGCGGTTGGGCGCGGTCACGGTGACGCCGGTGAAGTCGAACGCGCGGCCCATGGTCTCCAGGAAGAAATGGCCGGCCTCGCCGCGGGACTCCCAGAGCGCGGCGTCGGCGAGCTCGGCAGGGTTGGTCTTGGCGATCTCCTCGGCGGTCTCGCGCGCGGCGATGATCTCGGCGCGGGCGAGGAGCTGGTTGCCGAGGGTGTGGTCGATGTTGGAGTGGGTGTTGACCAGCCGCCCGATCTCCCGGGCCGCCGGGGTCGCCCTGGCCATCGCCGCCAGCATCTCGCGCGTCAGGTTCACGCCCATCAGCGTGTCGACCAGCAGGGCCTCGCCGTCGCTGGTCACCAGCCCGGCGTTGCTCCAGCCCCAGCCGCCGTCCGGCTGCAGCCAGGCCCAGAGCCCGCCGCCCAGGTCGTGCAGGCCGCGCGTGTATCGCCACTTCGCCATGCTCATCCCTCCACCACGGTCATTCCCACCGGCGCGAAGGAGATCTGCGCCAGCTTCAGGTGCTGCAGGCCGAACGGGATGCCGATGATGGTGATCATCTGCAGCACCGCGATCACCACGTGGTGCAGCGCCAGCCACCAGCCGGCCAGCACCATCCAGACGACGTTCATCGCGCAGCCCACCGGCCCGGTCCCCAGATCGGCGCCGCCCATCGCCGAGCGCGGGACCACGTGCCGGCCGAACGGCGCGAACGAAAACAGCGCGATGCGGAACGCCGCCGCGCTCCACGGCAGGCCGACGATGGTGATCGCCAGGATCAGCGCCGCCAGCAGCCAGGCCAGACCCGAGATCCAGCCGCCGAAGATGAACCAGAGGATGTTGAGGATCAGCGACATGTCCCC
>DATJRL010000123.1:0-7072 GCA_035504785.1 Caulobacteraceae bacterium | reverse complement strand
AGAACGTCTCGATGTCGGTCGCCGAAACCGACCACCTGGTTCAGGACGTCATTAACGACGTGCTGGGCTATGGTCCGCTCGAGCCGTTGCTGGCGCGCGACGAAATCGCCGACATCATGTGCAACGGCGCCAATCGGGTGTTCATCGAAGTCGGCGGCAAGACGCAACTGACCAATGTGCGCTTCCGTGACAACGCCCAGTTGATGAATATCTGCCAGCGGATCGTCAGCCAGGTCGGCCGCCGGGTCGACGAATCCTCGCCGATCTGCGACGCGCGTCTGCCCGACGGCAGCCGCGTCAATGTCATCTCCTCGCCGCTGTCGCTCGATGGCCCGACGCTCACCATCCGGAAGTTCCGGAAGGACAAGCTGACCATGAAGAACCTGGTCGAGTTCGCCTCGATCAGTCCCGAGGGCGCGCGGGTGCTGGGCGTGATCGGCGCCTGCCGATGCAACGTGATCATCTCCGGCGGCACGGGTTCGGGCAAGACCACCTTGCTCAATACGCTGACGGCGTTCATCGATCCCACCGAGCGGGTCATCACCTGCGAGGATGCGGCCGAACTGCAGTTGCAGCAGCCACACGTGGTGCGCCTGGAAACCCGCCCCCCCAACCTCGAGGGCACCGGCCAGATCACCATGCGAGACCTGGTCCGTAACTGCCTGCGGATGCGTCCCGAGCGGATCATCGTGGGCGAAGTGCGCGGCCCCGAGGCGTTCGATCTGTTGCAGGCGATGAACACCGGCCATGACGGGTCGATGGGCACGTTGCACGCCAACAGCCCCCGGGAAGCCATCAGCCGCCTCGAGTCCATGATCACCATGGGCGGCTACGGCCTGCCCTCGAAAACCATCCGCGAGATGATCGTGGGTTCGGTCGACGTCATCATCCAAGCCGCGCGCCTGCGCGACGGCTCGCGCCGCATTACCCACATCACCGAAGTCGTCGGTCTCGAGGGCGACGTCATCGTGACCCAGGACCTCTTCGTCTACGAGATCACCGGCGAGGACGCGAACGGCGCCGTGCTTGGCCGCCACCGCTCTACGGGCATCGCGAGGCCTAGGTTCTGGGACCGGGCCCGCTACTACGGCCTGGAGCGGGAGTTAGCCGAAGCGCTCGACGCGGCGGAATAGACGCATGGACCAGACAATGCTCTTCGTCCTGGTCGGCGTGCTCGGTTTCTGCCTGGTCGCCGGCGTGGGCTGGCTGTTCGCGGGCGGCTCCACGGAACAGCAAGCGATCATCAAGCGCGCGCAAACGCTCGGCGGCGGCCAGACACGAGACGTCCGGCGACCGCGGCTGGGTCAGGCCGCCAACACGGCCGAGGCCCGTCGCCGGCAGATCGTGAACAGCCTGAGGGAGCAAGAACGAGCGCAGAAGCGGGCCAGGCTCGCGCTTGCGAGCAAGCTCCACCAGGCTGGCATCGCCATCACGGTCCAGCAGTTCTGGATGGCCGCGGGCGTATTCGGCGCCCTCGTGTTCGTCGTCGCGTTCTTCCTGCACGCCAACCTGCTGGTCGCGTTGCTTCTCGGCGCCTCCAGCGGCGTCGGCGTTCCGCTGTGGACCCTCAGCTTCCTCGTCGCCCGGCGGATGAAGCAGTTCACGGCGTCGTTCTCGGACGCCATGGACATCATCGTGCGGGGCATCAAGTCGGGCCTGCCGGTGCACGATTGCCTGAAAATCATCGGCCGCGAGACGCCGGAGCCGCTCGCCGGAGAGTTTCGCCGGCTGGTCGAGAACATCGGCATCGGCCTCACCCTCGATCAGGCCCTGGAGAAACTCCACGACAGCATGCCAACCTCCGAGGTGCGGTTCTTCTCCATCGTCATGAATATCCAGCAGAAGACCGGGGGCAACCTGGCCGAGGCGTTGGGCAACCTCTCGACCGTGCTGCGCTCCCGCAAGCTGATGCGGGAGAAGATCAAGGCGCTGTCGTCAGAGGCTACGGCCTCGGCGGGGATCATCGGCTCGCTGCCGCCGGGCGTGGCGACGCTGATCTGGCTGACCACGCCGACCTACATGGCTCCCTTGATCAACGACCATCGGGGCTGGCTGCTGTTGGGCGCGTCGGCGCTCCTGATGGGTATGGGCGTCTTCGTGATGACGCGCATGATCAACTTCAAGTTCTGAGGGAGCTCGGCGCCATGGACTGGGTCGACGTCCTCACCAACCCGGGCAACGTACTGGCGGCATTCACCGCCGTGGTGTTCTTCGCGACGGTGGTCACCGTCATGCGTCCCAATTTCCAGAATTCCAGCCTGGAGAGCCGCCTGAAGTCGGTGGCGACGCGGCGCGAGGAGTTGCGGCGGCGCTCGCGCGAGGCGATGGCGGGCCGCACGCCCCAGCTGCGTCAGATCGACGAGGGCGTCGCAAAGCGGGTGGTCGATCGCCTGCAGCTGTCGCGCCTGCTCGAAGACAGCAACCTCACCGATAAACTCGCGCAAGCGGGCTACCGCGGCCCCAGCGCGGTGTCTCGGTTCTACTTCTTCCGCTTCCTGCTGCCGTTCGTAATGTCGGCGACGGCGGCGATCTACGTCTACGTCATCAATGGCGTGCACGCGCCGCCGATGACGAAGTTCGCGATCTGCGTCGGGGCGCTGGTCGCCGGCTACTACGCTCCGAACCTCTACATATCCAACGTCGCCGCCAAGCGCCGCGAATCGATCGTGTCGGTGTTTCCGGACGCTCTCGACCTGCTGCTGATCTGCGTGGAGTCCGGCATGTCGATCGAGGCGGCGATCCAGAAGGTCAGCCAGGAGGTCGGCGGCTCCTCGATCGAACTCGCCGAAGAACTCTCCCTGCTCACGGCGGAACTGTCCTACCTGCCGGAGCGCCGGCAAGCCTACGAGGGCCTCGCCAAGCGGACCAACCACCCGGGGATCAAGGCCGTGGTCACGGCCATGATCCAGGCCGAACGCTACGGCACGCCGCTCGGTACGGCGCTGCGGGTCATGGCCAAGGAAAACCGGGAACTGCGTCTAGCCGCCGCCGAGAAAAAGGCCGCGGCGCTTCCGGCTCAACTCACCGTTCCGATGATCCTGTTCTTCCTGCCCGTTCTGTTCATCATCATCCTTGGCCCGGAGATCATCAAGGTGTCGGACACCTTGTCCCACCACTGAGGTCTGCCCAGGACGGCGGCTTTGCGGGCGCCGCGGCAATGGCGGTAAGGTTTTCCCCAAGGCGCGCCTGGTGTCCGACTCCGAAGTTCGCGACCGCGAACTTTCTGGTTCACCACACGAGCGTCAGGGAGGACTCGCCATGTGGAACTACGCCGACATCTGGGAATCGATCGCGGGGACCATCCCTGACCTTCCGGCCCAGATTCGCGGTTCACGCTCGATCAGCTGGGGCGAGTTCGACCGCAGGGCCAACGCCCTCGCCCGCCATCTGCTGGACCTGGGATTGGAGCGCGGCGCAAAGGTCGCCGCCTATCTCTACAATGGACCCGAATACCTCGAGACCTACTACGCGGCTTTCAAGGCCGGCTTCACGCCGGTGAACACCAACTACCGGTACGTCGCCGACGAGTTGCTCTACCTCTTCGATAATGCCGACGCCGAGGTGGTGATCTTCGGCGCCTCTTTCGCCGAGACGGTCGATCAGATCCGCGGCCGGTTGCCGAAGGTGAAGGCCTGGATCGCGCTTGCCGAGCCGGATCACCCCGTTCCGCCGTTCGCGCAAGATTACGACGCCATCGTCTCCGCCCTGGAGAGTCGCGTGGCGCCTCCCTGGGGTCGCTCCGGCGACGATCTGCTCATCCTCTACACCGGCGGCACTACCGGTATGCCGAAGGGCGTGATGTGGCGCTTCGAGGATTTGTTCCAGGTTCTGGGCGGGGGCGGCAACGCTTTGCTTGGCATACCGGCGTTATCGAGTCCCGACGAGATCCCGGCGCGCCTGGGGGCCGCACTGGCGGATCCGGCCTCGCCGCTGGCGCCGAGCACCACCATCGCGGCTGCGCCGATGATGCATGGCACGGCCCAGTTCAGCAGCATCATCATGCTGACCGCGGGCGGTTCGGTCGCCAGCCTGCCCTCGACGCGCTTCGACGCCCTCGAGTTGTGGGAGGAGGCGGCGCGGTTGCGCGCTTCGGGCATCGTCATCGTCGGCATGGCCTTCGCCCAGCCCATGCTCGAAGCGCTCGACGCCAACCCCGGCCGCTGGGACCTCTCGGCGCTGCGCCGCATCTCTTCATCGGGCACGGTGTGGAGCATGGAGAACAAGCAAGGGTTGCTGCGTCATCTGCCGCGGATCGCGATCCTCGACAGCCTGGGCTCATCCGAGGCCGTAGGGCTCGGCATTTCTTCCTCGGGCGGCGGGGCGACGGCGCAGACGGCCAGATTCATGGTCACGCCCAACAGCGCCTGCTTCACCGAGGACGGGCGGCGAGTCGAGCCAGGCTCCGGCGAGCGGGGCCTGCTGGCGGTCTCGGGCTTCTTGCCGGCGGGTTACTACAAGGATCCCGAAAAGACGGCCCGCACCTTCCGCGTCTTCGAGGGTCGGCGCTGGTCCGTGCCCGGCGACTGGGCCACCGTGGAAGCGGACGGCGCTCTGAAGCTCCTTGGCCGCGGCTCGCAGGTGATCAACACTGGGGGCGAGAAGGTTTTCCCAGAGGAGGTCGAGGAGGCGTTGAAGCTGTATCCCGGGGTGCGCGACGCGGCGGTGGTGGGGGCGCCCGATCCGCGGTTCGGCGAGCGAATCTGCGCGGTCGTCGACATGGCGGATGGCTCCTCGCCCACCCTAGCGGACCTGTCCGCCCACGTGCGCAAGACGCTCGCGGCTTACAAGGCGCCGCGTGAACTGGTGCTGGGGCCGGTGCTGCGCGCGGCCAACGGCAAGCTCGACTACAAAACCGTCCGCGCCGAGGCGCTGAAGGCGCTGGGGATGCCCGACTAGCGTCGGTTGGACGTGGTCGCAATCGCATTTTTCGTCACTGGGGAGGCTGGGCGACCGCCGGCAATTTCAATGCCGTAGCGGCGTGTCGCTCCCTTCTCCCGCAAGAGGAAAATCCATCCCAAATCCGCTTCGGCGAGAGCCGTAGGCCTCGGCGGGCCGGTCCCGGGCCGCCTTCGGCGGCTCGTCCGGGGTGACGGAGCCAGCGCGATGTCGCGCAAACGAAAGAGCCCGGCCTTGCGGCCGGGCTCCAACGTTTTTGCCGAAGCGAGCTTCGCCTAGAACTGCACGTCGATGACGGCGCGGCGGTTCAGCGGCTCCTTCACGCCCGGGCCGGTCTGTACGGCCGGTTCGGTGAAGCCCTTCCAGCTCACGTCGAGCGTGGTCTGGGAGACGCCGTCGGCGACCAGCTGGTCGGCGGTGGCCTTCGCCCGGCGTTCCGACAGCCTCATGTTGTAGGCATAGGAGCCGGACGTGTCGGTGTGACCCACCACGGTGATGTGCTGCGACGCCGGCGGCGGACTGTCCGCATACGTCGCCGCTTCCTGCACCACCGATTGGGCGTCGGGCGTCAGCACGTACTGATCGAACCCGAAGTAGACGATGAACTCCTTGGTCTCCTTCGGCGGCGGCGGTGGCGGCGGCGGCGGAGGCGGCGGGGGAGGCGGCGGCGGGGGAGGCGGCGGCGGGGGAGGCGGGGGCGGCGGGGGAGGCGGCGGCGCCGCGAACAGATACCGCAATCCCAGCGTGATGGACTGGTCGGAGTACTCGCCGTGGATCACGCCGGGCTGGATGGCGCCGTCGCCGAAGACCGGGAAGGTCGCCGTCGTGGTCGCCATGTACCGATAGGTGACGTCAGCCGAGAGCTGGTCATTGATGTGGAACGCCAGGCCCGCGATGCCCTGGTAGGCGAACTGAGTGTCGCTGGCGTTGATGTGCGACGTGTCGTAGAAGTCGGGGCCGTAGACGCCGTCGTTGCTCAGGTTGATGTTGGCGACGCCGAGGCCGCCGCCGATGTAAGGATCGACCGGACCGTTCGGCATCAGGTCGAACAGCACGTTGCCCATCAGGCTCCAGGTATTGAGCGAACCGCCGGGGCCGAGGCAGCTGGTGCTCGAGCCGAGGCCGCAGATGGCGTCCACCGACCGACCGGCGTCCGTGATGCTGCTGATGTTTCCTGGGCGGTAGCCGCCTTCGAGTTCGATCCTCAGGTGCGGCGAGACCTTGTAGCCGATGCGCGCGAAGCCGACCCAATTGGTGTCTTGGGAGAACTGAAAGTTGTAGGGACCCAAGGCGTCCTCATTCACGGACGACGTCGTGTCGAGCCGGTTCATGAAGTGGGCGCCGATGTCGATGGCGCCGTACCAGCCGCTGGGCGCCGGGTCGGCGTTGGCGACCGTCGCGACGGCAAGCCCGACCAGGGCGGCTCCCCCAAGGAGGTTTGATTTCATGCTTCGTTCTCCCCTGCCCGATACGCGGCGCAAACTCGGGGAGGGACTTGCGGGCTGTTCAGCCTTCCCCATTCGGTGATGCGAGAGACGCGGGCGCCGACCCGCTTGTCGGACCCGTTACTCCCGAGAAGCTGCGGCAGCTCGACGCCGGGGTTAGGCGCAGCGCGGCATTCAGACCCGTAGGATGCAACCCAAGGCGTTTCGCGCCAGCGCTCGGCCGCAGGCCTCTGGGAGATGGCTTCACAGCCCACGGACGCATGCACGCGCAGCCCCTCGCTTGGTTCACCCGGCAGGGTCGCTAACCAGCGCAGCGCGGAAAAGTTCCCCGGCGGGGCGGTTCACCGGACGGAAAAGCGGCGGACTCGGCCTATTGGACCGTCTTGAGCGACTCCCACGAGCGCGGCTGAATGGGCTGCGCGTCCGAGTGCAGATAGGCGAGGTTGTTGTCCACCTGGTCGGGCGGCAGGTCCTGGCGTTCCAGGCGCTCGGCCTCGTCGAACTTGCCTTCGAGGCCCAGGACCAGGGCGAGGTTCTGGCGCTCCTGGGCTGAAGCGGTTGGCGCCGTCGCCGCCTTGCGCAGGAGGGGCTCAGCCTTCGCCGTATCGCCATGGGTGGCGTAGTACATGCCGAGGTTGGTCAAGGTCGCCGGATTGTCGGGGGCGAGGGCCAGCGCCTTCTGATGCGCAGCAAGCGCCTCGTCGTCGCGGCTGGCCTGTTCCAGCGCCACC
>DATJRL010000122.1:0-2331 GCA_035504785.1 Caulobacteraceae bacterium | reverse complement strand
AGCCCCAGCTGGATTCGCATCACCCGCTCGACCGCTGCCAGATCGGCGCCTGAAATCGGTCCCAGCCGGGTGCGAAGACGTTCCTTCGAGGCCGTCGCAATCTGGTCGGCGCACGCCTTCCGGGCCTCGCCGCGGAGCGTGACCAGCGCCTGGCCAGGATAGATCCGATCGACGTTGGTCGTAAGCGGCACGACCTGGACGCGGTTGAGCGCCTGATTGGCGGCGTTGTTGCTTACGATCACGGCCGGTCGCGTCTTGCGCGCCTCGCCTCCGACCGAAGGGTCGAACGAGACCCACCAGACCTCGCCGCGCCGCGGCGGGTCAGCAGCCATCACCCGCCGCGTCGGCGAGGAGATTGTCAATCCATTCCGCCGCGTCGGCCTCGTCCCGCTCGTCGGCCGCCATGTCCCGATAGCCTTGCAAAAGCGCGGCCTCGGATACCAGCGGCTTGGCGAGGTCGTTCAAGAAGCGGCTGATGCGGCGTGCACCAACCTTCGCCTTCAGTCCGACGTAGACTTCCTCATCGACGGTGATGGTGAGTTTGCGAACCACGCGCCAAGTTTAGCACGTATTCCAATACGTGCAATTACACGGCGTCGAGGAATTCCATTTCAGGACGCCCCGCCATGCACGGACCCATCTTCGGCCCGGCGGCCTTGAAGTAGTCGGTGCCGCTATGGTGGGTCAAGGCGTCCTGGTCCGTGTAGAGTTCCAACACCTTGTAGGTGTTGGGCTCGGCGCGGCTCTTCGTCAGCTGGTACATCAGGCAGCCGGACTCGTTGGCGCGCACCTTCTCGGCGAGATCCTTGAAGACCGCCTCGAACTCGGCGTTCTTGCCTTCCTGGACCTTCAAGGTCGCGACCAGGGCGATGGGCATGGGCTTCGTGCTCCTAGGGTGCTTCGGAACGCGATCTAGCGGCCAGTCCAGCCGGCCGGCAAGGCTACCCTAGCGGAAATGCGCGAGCGCCGGCGCTCAGCGGCGGCCGTCCCAACCGTAGGCCACCCAGGAGTGGCCGCCGATATGGCGCGCCTCGATGAGGTTCGGGTCGGACGGCGTGCGCGCGGTGCGGCGCGCCCTGAGCGCGGCGGCGGCGAGGCCCATGATCATCGCGGCCATGAACAGGATGACCACGAAAGTGGCGGCGAACACGACGGTCAGCACCACACCGACCACGGCCGCCGCGCTCCACGCCACCAGCCCGCCGATCGCAGCCAGGCCGCGGAAGGCGGAACGTCCGGGTCTCCACACCGCATAGCTTGACGGCATCGCCGGGCCTCCTCGCCCTTTCGCACATAGTTCTTACCGGCCCGGGTGAACGTCAACTGAAGATGCGTCGGAAAGAGGGCTTGCCTGCTAGAACGTCGCCAAACGGGCATGGTTACCGAGTGGATGGTGGAATCGACGACGGCGCGGGCGGGGGCGGCGCGAGCCGGCTGGGAGTTCTGGATCGATCGCGGCGGCACCTTCACCGACGTGATCGCCCGCGACCCCGAGGGCGCCGAGCACGCCGCCAAGCTGCTCTCGGTTTCGCCGGCCTATGCGGACGCCGGCGTCGAAGCGATGCGCCGGCTGTTGGGCGCCGCGCCCGGCGCGCCGTTTCCTGCCGAACGCGTGGCCGCCGTCAAGCTCGGCACCACCGTCGCCACCAACGCGCTCTTGGAGCGCAAGGGCGCCAGGACGCTGCTGGTCACCACCCGCGGCTTCGCCGACGCCCTGGTGATCGGCGACCAGGCCCGGCCGAGTCTCTTCGCGCTCGACATCGTGAAGCCGGCGCCGCTCTTCGCCGGCGTCGTCGAGGCGGATGAGCGGCTGGGCGCGGCGGGCGCCGTCGTTCGGCCGCTGGAGTCGGACGCGCTCGCGGCCGAGCTGGCGCGGGCCCAGGCCCACGGCTTCGAGAGCGTCGCCATCGCCTTCCTGCATGCGGACCTCAACCCTGGACACGAGCGGCGCGCCGGCCAGCTGGCGCGGGCGGCCGGCTTCGAGTCCATCGCGCTGAGTTCCGAGGTCTCGCCGCTGCCGCGCTTCATCCCCCGCGCCGAAACCACGGTGGTCGACGCTTATCTGACGCCGGTGCTGCGGGCTTATGTCGCCGGGTTGGAGGCCGCGGTGGCCGGCGCGCCGCTCTACTTTATGACCTCGGCCGGGTCCCTTGTGCGCGCCGGCGCCTTCCGCGGCCGTGACGCGCTGACGTCTGGCCCCGCGGGCGGGGTGGTCGGCGTGGCGGGCGTCGCGGCCGAGGCGGCGACGGGGCCGGTGCTCGGCTTCGACATGGGCGGCACCTCCACCGACGTCTGTCGCTACGCCGGCGCGCTGGAACGGCGGGATGTCGC
>DATJRL010000121.1:0-28050 GCA_035504785.1 Caulobacteraceae bacterium | reverse complement strand
CGATCAGCGGGCGCCTTCGGTAATGGCGGTGCGGGCGTTGCGATTGCGCGCCCAGGCCTGCTCGTCATTGCCCGGGTCGATCGGACGTTCCTTGCCGTAGGAGATGGTGGTGATCCGCGCGCCGTCGACGCCGTGAGCGATCAGGAACTGGCGCACCGCGTACGCCCGCCGGGCGCCGAGCGCGAAATTGTATTCGCGGGTGCCGCGTTCGTCGCAATTGCCCTCGATCCGCACCTTCACGGCCGGATAGCGCTGCAGCCAGGCGGCCTGCGCGCTCAGAATCGGCTGGGCGTCGGCGCGTATGTCCGATTGGTCGAAGTCGAAGTAGACGAGTTCGCCGACGTTGACGACAAAGTCCTGCTGGGACCCGGGGATCGGTCCGGTCGGGGCAGGCGGCGACTCGTACTGCGCGGTCGGCGGCGGCTGCTCCGCCGCCGGCGGCGGCGTCGGAGCCTGTGGCGGCGGCGGCTTGTGCGAAGCGCAGGCGGCGACCAGCAGCGCCGCGAGCGAGGCTAGGGCCAGACGAGCAAAAGTCGTGGATTGCTGAATCACCGCAAGTCTCCCAATCGCCAAGTCCAGACGAGGATTGACCGGACGGCCAGCAAAACCAGAATCTCCGACAACGCAATACGAATAACCCAGCTTTCTGGTTCCCCGTGACCGGGACGCCTCAGTTTGTTTCAGTGCAGTAGCGGAGACCAGGCAGGATCCGAACCCGACGCCGGGTAGGGCTCCTGGCGTTCGATGTGGCCGGTGACGTCGACGGTCCACAGCCGGGATGCGCCGTCGGCGAGCTTGCGCTCGAACATGATCACCCGACTGTTCGGCGCCCAGGTGGGCTCGTCGGCGAAATAGCTGGTGGTCAGGATCCGCTCGCCGGACCCGTCCGGCGCCATGACGCCGATGGAAAACTGTTCGCCCTCCTGCTTGACGAAGGCGATCAGCTTGCCGTCCGGGCTCCAGACCGGCGCGGTGTAGCGGCCGGCGCCGAACGATATGCGATGAACGCCGCTTCCGTCGGCGTTCATGACGTAGAGCTCTGGCGAGCCGCCGCGGTCGGAGTTGAACACGATCTGGCCGCCGTCCGGCGAGAACGACGGAGAGGTGTCGATGGTGAGGCCATAGGTGAGCCGGTGCAGGGCGTGGCTGGCAAGGTCCATGACATAGATGTTGACGGACCCGCCCTTGCTCGCCGCGAACGCCACCTTGCTGTCATCCGGCGAGAACCGAGGCGCCATGGTCATGCTCATGCCGGGAAAGCGGCCCAACACTTCCTCGCGGCCGGTCTCCAGGCTCTTCAGATAGATGGTCGTGCCGGTCGAACGCAGCACCATGTAGGTGATTTCCTGGCGGCGCCTGGAGAAGCGCGGCGAATACACATGCTCCGACCCGTCGGTGAGATAGCTGGGGTTGGCGCCGTCCTGGTCCATGATCGCCAGCCGGGTGACCCGCTTGGTCTTCGGCCCGCTCTCGGCCACGAACACCACGCGGGTGTCGAAGTAACCGGTCTGACCGGTCAGCTTCTCATAGATCGCATCGGCGATCTGATGGGCGATGGTGCGCCAGGAGTCGGGCTGGGCGGTGAGGCGGATGCCGGTGGCGCCGCCGGAGAGGCCGAGTTCCTGGCCGGCGTAGACGTCCCAGAGCCGCACCTCGACCACCAGCCGCCCATCCGGCGCGCTCGACACCCGCCCGACCACCAGCGCCTGCGCGCCGATCGCCTTCCACGGATCGAAACTCGCCGGCTGCTGGCCGACATCCGGCGGCTGGGCGCGGAACGTCGCCGGATCGATCGGGTGGAAGAGACCCGATCGGTCGAGGTCCGAGCTGACGACACCGGCGATGTCGGCGCCCGCCGGCAGGCCGGCGAAGGGCGGGATGGCGATCGGCAGCGGCTGCACCGCCGCCTGATTCACGTCGACGGTGATGTCCGCCAGCGCCGGCGCGGCGACAAGGAAGCCGAGCGCCGCCAGGACCGCGGCGAGGAACAATCTCGGTGTCATCGGTTGCGACAGGCCTCCTTGGCGTCGAAATTCACGGTGATGGTCTGGCCGTAGTAGGGCGGCGCCAGCGGCTCGGCCTCATGGATCGCGTCGACCGCGCGCCGCGCCACGCTGGCGACCAGCAGATTGCTCGACTGTTCAAGACCGCCGGCGTTCGGCGTGCCGATGAGCCGGCCGCTCAGGCCGACGATGAACCGCACCTTGAACGGCGGCACGCTTCCAACGCCGCCCGCATCGCACTGGAGATTCCACAAACGGTCGAGCAACTGCTGCAGCCCGAGGATATCGCTCTGCGACACCCCTTGCCCGGCGTCGGGTCGCGCCTGCGTCGCCGTCTCCACCCGCGAGGGGCCGCGCACGGCGCTGGACGACTGGGCGCCGGCGTTGCGCTTGGCCGCCTCGATGATCTGCTGCATCCGCGCCCAGTCGACATTGGACGCCGCGGGGCGGGTTGGGCTCAACGACGGCTGCGCCGGCGCGGGTTTCGCCGGCTTCGGCGCGGCCGCGGGAGGCGCCGCGCTGAACGACGGCGTGGCGACTTCGGGCGCCGGCGGCTGGGTCGGGGCCTGCGGCTGCGGCTGCGGCGTCGCGGCGGCCGCGGTCTCGGGCGCCTGGACCGCCGGCCGGCTGTCGGTCGCCGGCTCGGAGGACACGATGTTGATCGGCACGGAAGAGCCGACCGGCGGCAGGTTGGACCGGCTGGGCGCAAGGATGAGCAGCGCCAGCAGGGCCACATGGGCCGCGGCCGCCGCCGCCAGCGCCGGCAGCCGATTCTCCGGAGGCGGCATGGCGAAGCCGCTCATGGGCTGGGCGCCTGAGCCGGCGGCGGGTCGTCGGACGACGCGGACGGCTTCGGGCCCGAGGACGGACCGCCGGTATCGGTGATGAGGTTGATCTGGGTGAAGCCGGAGGACGACAGCGCGGCCATCACCTGGGCGACGATGGCGTAGGGCGCGCGGCCGTCCGCCCGCACGTAGATCGGCCGCTTCATCCCTTGCCCGGCCACGTCCTCCAGCGCGGGCGAGAGCGTGGCGAACGGCACGGACGTTTCATTCAGGAAGATCGTCCCATCGGCGCGGATGGAGACCGTCAATGGCTCGTTCTGGTCCTGCATGGCGCCGGCCTCGGTCTTCGGCAGCTGCAGGGGCACGCCAACGGTGAGCAGCGGCGCCGAGATCATGAAGATGATCAGCAGCACCAGCATCACGTCCACCAGCGGCGTGACGTTGATCTCCGACAGCGCCGCGCGACGGCCCCGCCGGCCGCGCCGGCGTCCGCCCGCCTGGAAGGGATCGTGGATGGAGAGCGCCATTCTAGACTAGTCCCGGCGAGCGAGGGCGCGACGAGCCCACCTCACCGCGTCCGCGGATCGGGTCCGAGGACGGTCCCCCTCCCCCAATGAAGGAGGAGACGCAATCTCCTCCTCCCCGGCGGAAAGCGGCCCGAAGGGCCGAAGGGAGCGTGCGGTGCGACGCATCATTCAGGCCGTCCGCTCGGCCAGGCGCCGCTGGATGGCGGTGACGAGGTCGTCGGCGAAACCCTCCAGGCGTGCCGCGAAACGGCCGGCGTCGGTGGAGAACTTGTTGTAGGCGATGTAGGCGGGGATCGCGGCGGCGAGGCCGATCGCGGTGGCGAACAGCGCCTGGGCGATGGCCGGCGCCACCACCGAGAGGTTGGTGTTCTTCTCGATCGCGATCGCCTGGAAGGCGTGCATGATCCCCCACACCGTGCCGAACAGCCCGACGAACGGCGAAGCGGTGGCGACGATCGCCAGACTGCCGAGACCGTCCTCCACCCGCTGGCTCTCGCGGGCGATCAGGGAATCGAGGACCCGGTCGATCCGCTGCACCAGGAGCACGGCCTGGGTCTCGGGCTGACCGGTGGACAAGAGCCCCTTCGAGCGCGCTTCCCGCCATTCGCGCAGCGCCGCCTGCAGCATCCGCGGCAGGGCGGCGTTCGGATGCTCGCCCTCCGCCTGGGCGACGTCTTCCAGAGCCCGGCCCGACGACACCTCGCCCTCGAAGCGGTTCGCCCGGCGCGACAGCACGGCGAAGCGCACCGTCTTGTCGAAGATCACCGCCCACGACCAGAGCGACGCGGCGCCTAGACCCAGCATCACCAATTTGACCACCCAGTCGGCGGCCATGAACAGATGGACGATGTTGAACGTCTCGGGGGTGATGGCTGCGTTGGGGTCCATGGGCTCCTGACCGGGCGGCGGGGCGACGCCGATGGCGCCGGCGCGTGGTTAAACTATGTCGCGGTTGTTTCCGACAAATGGCGCGAGTCGCTCGCGCATCTGGCCGGGTGCGCGGCGGGGCCGGCCGTCCGGACGTATGCAGACGATCTCCACCTCCGCCTCGCACAGCAGCTCCGTGTCGCGAAACAATCGCTGGCGCGCTTCCAGGCGAACGCCGCGGCCGTAGCGAAACGACGTGCGCACGGTCAGCGCGTCGTCGACCCTGGCCGGCGCGCGGTACTGGATGGCGAGCCTGGTCACCGCGAACGCCGCCGGGTCAGGCGCCGCAAGCAGCACCCGGTGCTCCACCCCCGCGGCTCGCAGGAACTCCGTCCGCCCACGCTCGAAGAACTTCAGGTAGCTGGCGTGATAGACCACGCCGGTGAAGTCGGTGTCCTCGTAGTAGACGCGCACCGGCAGCAGATGCTCGTCGCCGTCGAAGGCGCCGGCGCTGGGGAGATCGATCACCTTCCCGCCCCCTTATCGGCAGGGCGAGCGAGGCGCGGCGTCGCGCGGTGGGAAAGCAAGGCGCCGTGCGCTGGGCGCTCGGAGTGCGCCCGACACCCCCGCCCGACCGCGGAGCCTGTCCTCGGGCCGACCTTCGGTCGGACCCGGGGGCGGTCTACCCTCCCCGTGAGGGGGAGGGCCTTCATGGGTCGAACAGCCCCAGCTGCGGGCCGGTGGCGGCGGCGGGCGCCGAGAGGCCGAGGTGCAGGTAGGCCTTGCCGCAGGCCAGGCGTCCGCGGGGCGTGCGCTGGATGAAGCCCTGCTGCAGCAGGAACGGCTCGATGACGTCCTCCACCGCGTCGCGAGCCTCGGCGATGGCGTAGGACAGGGTCTCGACCCCGGCCGGGCCGCCGCCGTAATTCTCGATGAGCGCGGTGAGGTAGCGGCGATCGAGGCCGTCGAGGCCGGCTTCGTCCACCTCCAGCCGGGCGAGGGAGCGGGCGGCGGCCTTGCGGTCGATGAGGGCGCAACCGTCGGCGGCGGCGAAATCGCGCACCCGGCGCAGGAGGCGACCGGCGACCCTGGGCGTGCCGCGGGCGCGGGCGGCGATCTCGGCCGCGCCGTCGTCGCCCAACGCGGTCCCCATCTTGCGCGCGGCCGCGGTCAGCACCTGCCGCAGCTCGGCGGGCGAGTAGAAGTCGAGCCGCAGCGGGATGCCGAAGCGGTCGCGCAAGGGCGTCGCCAGCAGGCCGGCCCGGGTCGTCGCGGCCACCAGCGTGAAGGGCGCGAGATCGATCCGCACCGACCGGGCCGACGGCCCCTCGCCGATGACGAGGTCGAGGGCGTGGTCCTCCATGGCCGGATAGAGGATTTCCTCGACGTTGGGCGCCAGACGATGGATCTCGTCGATGAAGAGCACGTCGCGCGGCTCGAGGTTGGTGAGGATGGCGGCGAGGTCGCCCGCCTTGGCCAGCACCGGCCCGGAGGTGGCGCGGAAGCCGACCCCGAGCTCGCGAGCGATGATCTGGGCCAGCGTGGTCTTGCCCAGTCCCGGAGGCCCGAACAGCAGCACGTGATCCAGCGCCTCGCCGCGCTCGCCGGCCGCGTCGATGAACACCTTGAGGTTCGCCTTGGCCTGATCCTGGCCGACGAACTCCGCCAGCGTCTGCGGCCGGAGCGCCCGGTCGGCCGCCTCGAACCCGCCCGCCTCGCCGGACACCAGCCGGGTCATGACTCCCCTCCCCCCTGGGGGGCGGGGAGTTTGTGCAGCAGCGCGCTCATCGTCCCAGCTCCTGGAGCGCGGCCTTGATCAGGGCTGGCTCCGGGGCGTTATCGCCGAGGCGGAGCGTCGCCTGGTCGACCACGCGACGGGCCAGCACTTCGGCGACGCCCAGCCCCACCAACGCCGCCACCGCCTCGCCGCCCGGCGACGGGGCGGCCGGGCGGACCGCGCCGTGGAAAGCCGCGACGACGCCGTCGGCGATCGGCTTGTCCTTCAGCTCGGTGACGATGCGCAGCGCCAGTTTGGGGCCGACGCCGTTGGCCCGCGCCACCGCCGCCTTGTCGCCGCGCTGGGCCGCGGCCGCCAGTTCGCCCGGGGCCAACACGTCCAGCACCCCCAGCGCCGCCTTGGGACCGACGCCCTGGATCTCCTGCAGCGTCACGAACGCGAGCCGCTCGTCGCGGCCGAGGAAGCCATAGAGCCGCATGCCCGCCTGGTCGGACCACAGCGATTCGATGTGCAGAGTCGCCTCCTCGCCCAGCGGCGGCAGACGGCCCAGCGTGCGGGCGCCGCAGCGGACCGCGTAGCCGACGCCGCCGACGTCGATCAGCGCCTCTTCCTCGCCGATCTCGGCGACCAGCCCGCGCAGCCGGCGGATCATGCGGCGGCTCCGATGGCGCGAACCCGCCGGGCGTGGGCGTGGCAGATGGCCACCGCCAGCGCATCCGCGGCGTCGGCGGTGGTCGAGCCGGCGGCGGGCAACAGTCGCGCCACCATGAACCCGACCTGGGCCTTGTCCGCTCCGCCCGTACCCACCAGCGCCTTCTTCACCACCTTGGCGGCGTATTCGGCCACCGGGAGCCCGGCGGCGGCCGGCGCCAGCATGGCGGCGGCGCGCGCGTGCCCCAGCTTCAGGGTCGAGGACCCGTTGGCGGTGACAAACGTCTCCTCGATCGCCGCCTCGTCCGGCGACCAGGCCGCGATCACCTCGCAGACACCGCGATGGATGGCGAGCAGGCGTTCGGCCAGGCCGAGCCGATCCGGCGCGGCGATGACGCCATGGGCCAGATGCGTCAGCCGCGTCCCCTCGATCGCCACCACCCCCCACCCGGTGCGGCGCAGGCCCGGATCGAGGCCGAGGATGCGAATCGCGTTCGTCATGTGTTCCGGACCTTCGCGCCTGCGCGATCCGTTGAGAAGCCTCTTGTGGTTAACGCGCTGTTACCGGACCGATAGGGTGGCGCCGGTGATGATTCACGTTCCGACCGCGCCTTGGGCTCACACCGCCTTCGATCTCCTTGCATGGGGAGGCGGCGCGGCGCTCGGCTACGGGCTCTACCAATGGCGGCTGAAGGAGCGGGTCGCGCAAGTCGCCCGGATGACTGGGCCGGGCTACTTCGCCAGCCTCGGCATCGGCGCGGCCCTCGGCGCCTGGGCATCGGGCTCGTTCAACACGCTGCGCGAAGCCGCGCCGGCGCTGTCCCACAGTGTCGCCGGCGCGCTGGTCGGCGCGATCTTCGCGGTGGAGCTCTACAAGGCGGCGCGCGGGCTGAAGGGTTCGACCGGCGTGATCTTCGTGGGCTCGTTCGCCACGGGGGTCGCGATCGGGCGATGGGGTTGCCTGTTCGCCGGCCTGCCCGATCGCACCTACGGGACCCCCACCACCCTGCCGTGGGGCGTCGATCTCGGCGACGGGATCGCCCGGCACCCGGTGCAGATTTACGAGAGCCTGGCGATGGCCGCCTTCCTCGCCATGTTCGTCGCCGGTCTTGCTGTCCGGGCGCCTTGGGCCATGCGTCGGGGCTTCTACGCTCTCTGCACTTGGTATGGCGCCCAGCGCTTCGCCTGGGAGTTCCTCAAGCCCTATCCAGCGATTGTCGGGCCGCTTAACCTCTTCCACCTGTTGTGCGGGGGGCTCGTGGCCTATGGCGTCGTCTACTATCTCCGCGACCTCGCCGACGAGTGCATCACCAACGCGGAAGATCGCGCCCTATCTGTTCCTCGGCCAGACCACCAGCCTGTGTGAGAGCTGCTTCGCCCTCGTTCCGGCCAAAATCCTCGCCGAGGACGGCCATGTGTTCCTGCAAAAGCGCTGCCGCGACCACGGCGTCCAGAAGACACTGATTGCCGACGACGTCCCCTACTGGAAGAGCCAGCGCGACTGGCTCAAGCCCGGCGACCGGCCGCTGGCGTTGCAAAGCCGCACCGAGCACGGCTGCCCCTACGACTGCGGCCTTTGCCCCGACCATGAACAGCACTCGTGCCTGGCCATCGTCGAGATCAACGACGCCTGCAACCTCACCTGCCCAGTCTGCTTCGCCGGCTCCGCCGTGGGCCGCGGCGGGCACCAGCCGTTAGAAGTGATCGAGGCGATGCTCGACGCGGTTGTCGCCTCGGAAGGTGCGCCGGACCTCGTGCAGCTCTCCGGCGGCGAGCCCACCATCCACCCCCAGTTCTTCGAGGTGCTGGCCGCCGCCAAGGCGCGCCCGATCCGGCACCTCATGATCAACACCAACGGCCTGCGCATCGCCCGGGAACCGGGCTTCGCCGCACGGCTCGCGGCCTTCATGCCCGGGCTGGAAGTCTACCTCCAGTTCGACTCCCTGCGGCGCGATGCGCTGCTGAACCTGCGCGGTGCGGACCTGACCCGCATCCGGCTTGAGGCGCTGGAGGCGCTGGAGTCTGTGGGCGTCTCCGCCACCCTGGTCGCAACGGTGAAGAAGGGCGTCAACGACGCGGAGATTCCCGAGATCGTGCGCTTCGCCCTGGGCTGGCGCTGCGTACGCGGCGTCACCTTCCAGCCGGTGCAGGACGCCGGCCGCAATGACGCCTTCGATCCCAAGGCGCACCGGATCGTGCTGACAGAGATTCGACGGCGTGTCGCAGAGGCCGGGGTCTTCGCGCTCGAGGATATGATCCCGCTGCCGTGCAATCCCGACCAAATCTGCATCGGCTATGGCCTTCGAGAGGGCGCCGCCGTGACGCCGGTCACCTCGCTGATCCCGCGCGACGTCCTGGTCAGCGCTGCGCCCAACACCGTGGCGTTTGAAGCCTATCCGGAACTGCAACGCCGCGCGTTCGACCTGCTGTCGCTCTCGACGGCGCAGGGCGACACCTCGGAGAAGCTCGCCTCCCTGCTCTGCTGCCTGCCCGAGGTCGCAGCGCCAGAAGGCCTCGCCTACGAGCACACCTTCCGGGTGGTGATCTCGCAGTTCCTCGACCGCTACAATTTCGACCTCGGCACCGTGAAGCGCTCCTGCGTGCACTTCGTGCAGCCGGACGGCCGGATCATCCCGTTCGACACCTTCAACACCTTCTACCGGCCTGGCGCGGCGGGCGCCGTGGCTCTGGCGAGGGGGCAAGGCCGCTTGGCGAGGCCCACGGACCGGTGAGCGACGACCCGGCCGCTCCAAAGCACCCGCCTCGGACGACGAGTCGGTTCGGCGCGTTGCTGCTGATGACTATCGGCGCTCTGATGGTGGGACTGTGCGGGGCTTGCACGGCGGGGGTCGTCGCCGACACGCTGCTCGGTTGGCGGGCCTGCTCGAACCTGCCTCCAGGCGAGGAATGCGGCCCGGCGATGTTGGCAAGCGACTCCGCCTTCTCCATCGTCATAGCGCTGATCGTCGGCGGGACGCCGGTAATCATCGGGTTGTTTCTTATGCGAGCCGGCTGGAAGGCCTGGCGCGGCGCCCCCAGCCACGATCTCCAGACTGAGGGTCAGCGCATGTCTGAGACGCGGGCACGGGGGCGTCGCGAATGAGCGGCCCAAACCCAAACCGGGGCGGCCAGACCGCCGCCGGACGTTTCTTCGGCTGGCTGCTGGTCGTATCCGGCGCGTTGATTACGCTGGTCTGCGGCAGCTGCACGCTCACGTTGGTGAGCCCGTCGTTCTCAGCCGCCCGTGCAGATCAGAACACGCAACTCCTCGCGGTGATCGCCCTTTTCATTGGCGGGATACCCACCCTGGCTGGACTCGCGATGGCGGCGACCGGAGCGCTCATCCTGCGCCGGGGGGGCCACGGTTCGCGCCACCAGGCGGAGACGTTCGACTAGCCACTACCCCGCCAGCCGCGCCATTTCCGCGTCGTCGAGGGCGTAGTTGCCGTAGACGTTCTGGACGTCGTCGTCGTCGTCGAGGGCGTCGAGGAGTTTGAGCAGCTTGGCCGCGTCGTCGCCGGCGACCGGGATTTCGTTCTGGGGCTTCCAGATCACAGCGGTGGATTTGGCGGGTCCGAGCGTCGCTTCCAGCGCCTCGGCGACGGCGTTCAGGTCCTCGAAGGCGGCGTAGATGGTGTGGCCGTCCGCGTCGCTCTCGACGTCCGAGGCGCCCGCTTCGATGGCCGCCTCCATCACCGCGTCGTCGGACCCGGCCTCGCGCGGGTAGACGATCTCGCCCAGCCGATCGAACATGAACGACACCGCCCCGGTCTCGCCGAGATTGCCGCCGGCCTTGGTGAAGATCGCCCGCACGCTGCCGGCGGCGCGGTTGCGGTTGTCGGTGAGCACCTCGACGATGAGGCCGACGCCGCCGGGCGCGAAGCCTTCGTAGCGGATCTCCTCCATCGTATCGGCCTCGCCGCCGAGCGCCTTCTTGATCGCGCGGTCGATGTTGTCCTTGGGCATCGACTCGGCCTTGGCGTTGGCGATGGCCAGCCGCAGCCGCGCGTTCGATCCCGGGTCCGGCGCACCGTGCTTCGCGGCGATGGTGATGTCGCGCGACAGCTTGGAGAACAGCTTGGAGCGGATCTTGTCTTGCCGATCCTTGCGGAACTGGATGTTCTTGAACTTGGAATGTCCGGCCATGGCGCGCGCTTCTACGCCTCGGGCGCCGGGGACGGAAGCGGTCCGGCCTCGATCCGGGTCACCTCGCCGTCGCGCAGCAGGTGGAAGGCGTCCTGCGGCGTCTCCAGCACACGGGTCTCCTCCAGGGTCAGGCCGAGGTAGAGGCCGCGGAGCACCCGGCCCGTGCTGGCGTGCGAGATGGCGACGGTGCGGCGGACGCCGCTTTCGCGATGGTCCGCGAGCCAGGACCGGGTGCGGTCGTAGATCTGCTCCATCGACTCGCCGCCCGGCGCGCGGCCGAAGGTGCCCTGGAGGCCGGTGAACTCCGGCCAGCGGGCATCGACCTCCGGGCGGGTGAGCCCCTCGAACTCGCCGTAGCCCGCCTCGATCAGGCGCGCGTCGATGGCGGCGGGACCGAGGCCGGCGATCGCGCCGACGATCCCGGCCATCTGCCGGGTGCGGCCGAGCGGGCTGACTTCGAGACGCCAGTCGCCGCCGCCCGCGGCCCTGAGTTCGGCGAGGCGACGGCCGACGGCCTCGGCCTGCGCGACGCCGAGCGGCGTCAGCGGCGAATCCACCCGGCCCTGGTAGCGCCCTTCCAGGTTCAGAACGGTCTGGCCGTGGCGGATGAGATAGATCATTGGCCGCCCCTTAGCGGCGCCCTAGGCTCGCGTCACCCCTGCGAGGGCGGAGCTGAACGCGATGAGCATCGACGATCCGGACGACCCCAACGAACCGGACACCTTGCCCGAGGAGATCGTCCACTGGCAGCCAACGCATCGTCCACTCATGGAGGCCAACGGCGGCCCTCTCCAGCCCGGCGCGGTCCGAACCGCCAGCGCCACCGGCAGCGCCGCGATCGGCGCGCTCGCCTTGGGCGCGATCGCCTTCGGCGCGATGGCCATCGGCGCCTTGGTCATTGGACGCATGCGCATCGGCCAGGCTCGCATCCGGCGGCTGGAGATCGACGAACTGATCGTGCGGAAATTGACGTCGCCGCGTTAGGCCGCGATGCGGTCAGGCGCCGACCCGCTCCACTTGCGGGACGACCTGGCTGAGGCGCCCCCCGATGCGGATCGGTTCGATTCGCCGGGCGAGGCCGGTGGCGTCGTCGGTTTCCAGATAGAGCCCGCACACCGTCGCCTCGCCCTCGGCCGGCTTGAAGCGGCCGCCGGAGATGCGGGTGGTGAAGCGGCGCAGCGGCTCTTCCTTCTGGTTACCGATGACGCTGTCGTAGTCCGCGCAGGCGCCGGCGTCGGTCTGGTAGGCGGTGCCGCCTGGCAGGATCTGGCCGTCGGCCGTCGGCACGTGGGTGTGGGTGCCGACCACGAGGCTGGCGCGGCCATCGCAGAAGTGGCCCATGGCCATCTTCTCCGAGGTAGCCTCGGCGTGCATGTCGACGATGATCGCATCGACGGCCACGCCGAGCGGACAGGCCTCCAGTTCGCGGTCCACGGCGGCGAAGGGGTCGTCCAGCGCGTCCATGTGCACGCGCCCCAGGAGGTTGGTCACCAGCACCCGGCGACCGCGATCGGTGGTGTAGAGTTCGACGCCCCGGCCAGGCGCCTCGGCCAGCTTCGGGTAGTTCAGCGGCCGGATCAGGCGCGGCTCGCGAACGATGTAGGTCATCGCCTCCTTCTGGTCCCAGGCGTGGTTGCCGAGGGTGAGGCAGTCGGCGCCGGCGGCGTAGAGCTCGCGGGCGGTGTTCTCGGTGATGCCGAAGCCGGCGGCGGCGTTCTCGGCGTTGACCACCACGAACTCCAGGTCGAGCTGGCGGCGCAGGCGCGGCAGGTGCTCGGCCAGGCCTTCCCGGCCCGAACGACCGACGACATCTCCGAAGAAGGCGAGGCGCACTTTTGGCTAGATCCTGCTTGACCGCCGACTTTAGCGCGCGTCCGACGCCCGCGCACGCGGCGTAGAAAAGGTGGCGGCGCCACGAAGAACCGTGGAGGACGTTTCAATCCCCTCGGACCTGGATTTCCAGGTGGGCGCCGTGTGCCCGAGCCCACGAGCCCGGGCAGGGACAGCTCCCGATGAGGTGAATTAAGGTCCCCGGGATTGGTTGCCTCCGACGCGAGCCGCAGCAAGACCCGCCGACGAGCAAGCTAGGAGGTGCGGGGTCGCAACTCAAGCCGCCGCGAGCCGCTCGATCCGGGCGGCGGCGCCGTCCAGGGCCGACACGGCCGCCAGCTCGGCCCGACCCCGCGCCGCCTGGGCCTCGGCGAGACGGCCCTGCAGCCCCTCCAACTGGCCACGAAGCTCCGCCAGTTCGTCGGCCATCACCAGGGCGCACATCAGCATCAGCCGGGTCTCCCCGAGCGGACCGACGTCGCGAGACACCTGGCGGACCTGGGCGTCCACCGCCGACGCCAGCTCCAGCAGGCGCCGCTCCTGGCCGTCCTCGCAGCCGATCACGTAAGGCCGGCCGTTCACCTCGATGCTCACTTGCGACATCAGCTGTCCTCCGGGGTCGCGAGCGCCGCCTTGATCTGGGCGATGGCCGCGGCCAACGCTTCCGAGGCCGCCGCTCCAGCCTCCTCCAACTCGCGCTCGCGGCCGCGCGCCCGGTCGAGCTCGGCCGCCAACTGCGCCCGGTCCTCGTCGAAGGCCGCGCCATTGTCGGCGCTCGCCCGGGTGATCTTTTGCGCCACGCGTTGCTCGAGCAGCGCCACGGCGCGCTCGAGGCGCCTGGCCGCCAACTCGACGGCGCCGTCCGCGCCCGCCTCGGCCGTCATTGCGAAACCTGTCTGCCCGTCATGAGTTCATCAATACAATGCGTCGCGCCGATCCTTAAAGCCGCTTGCTTGACGGGGCTTGCGACGGCGTGCGAGGCCGGCGTCACCCCAAGATCGGCGAGCGCCATGTCCGTTACTCCCCTCACGATGGCCAACGCCATCCGCGCACTTTCCATGGACGCGGTGAACCGCGCCAAGTCCGGCCACCAGGGCATGCCGCTCGGCTTCGCCGACGTCGCCACGGTGCTCTGGACCAGGTTCCTGAAGTACGACGCCGCCGACCCGACCTGGCCCGACCGCGACCGGTTCGTGCTGTCCGCCGGCCATGGTTCGATGCTGCTCTACAGCCTGCTCTACCTCACCGGGTTTCCCGGCATGACCATCGAGCAGATCGAGAACTTCCGGCAATGGGGCTCGATCACGCCCGGACATCCCGAGTACCGACATACGCCGGGCGTGGAGACCACCACTGGTCCGCTGGGCCAGGGCGTCGCCACCGCCGTCGGCATGGCCATGGCCGAGCGCAGTCTCGCCGCCAAATACGGGCCGAAGCTCGTCGACCACCACACCTGGGTGGTCGCCGGCGACGGCTGCCTGATGGAGGGCGTCAGCCATGAAGCGGCCCACCTGGCGGGCCGACTGAAGCTCGCCAAGCTCACCCTGCTCTTCGACGACAACGACACCACGATCGATGGGCGGGCGACGCTGGCCGAGACGGGCGATCAGATGCTGCGCTTCAAGGCTGCCGGCTGGGCGACCCGGCGGATCAGCGGCCACGACTACGGCCAGATCGCCCGCGCCCTCAGCTGGGCCAAGCGGCAGGACCGGCCGACCTTCATCGCCTGCAAGACCATCATCGACAAGGGCGCCGGTCCGATGGAGGGCGACGAGCACGGGCACGGATATTCGCTCTTCGACAAGGAGATCGCCGAGGCGCGGCTGGCGATGGGCTGGCCCTGGCCTCCGTTCGAGATACCGAAGGACATCGCGGAGGCCTGGCGCAAGGCCGGCCGGCGCGGCCGCGGCGCCCACCGTCGCTGGAACGGCCGCCTCCAGCGCGACGAGCATCGCGCCGCCTTCGAGCGCGCCGTCTCGGGCGAGCTGCCGGCGAACGCCTTCGAGGCGCTCGACGCGCTGATCGCCAAGGCAATCGCCGACAAGCCCGCCGCCGCGACCCGGGTCCATTCCGGCGCCGCGCTCGAGGCGCTGGTCCCGGCCATCCCCGAGATGATCGGCGGCTCGGCCGATCTCACCGGCTCCAACAATACGTTCGTCAAGGGCATGAGCGCCTTCGACCCCCCGGACTACGCCCGCCGCTACGTCCACTACGGCATCCGGGAGCACGGCATGGCCGCGGCGATGAGCGGCATGGCGCTGCACGGCGGGGTGATCCCCTACTCGGGGACCTTCCTCTGTTTTTCCGACTACAGCCGCCCCGCGATCCGGCTGGGGGCGTTGATGGGCATACGGGTGATCCACGTGATGACCCACGACTCCATCGGCCTCGGCGAAGACGGCCCGACGCACCAGCCGGTCGAACATCTGGCGGCGCTGCGGGCGATGCCGAACCTCCTGGTCTTCCGCCCGGCCGACGCGGTGGAGACCGCCGAGTGCTGGAAGGCGGCGCTCGCCGAGCGCAAGGCGCCGTCGATCATGGCGCTCTCGCGGCAGAAGACCGCGGCGGTGCGCACCAGCGGCGGCGACCTCGCGGCCAAGGGCGCTTACGAACTGCTGGCCGCGGACGGCGAGGCCAAGGTGAGCCTTTTCGCCTCGGGCACGGAGGTCGCGATCGCCGTCGCCGCCCGCGCCAAGCTGCAGGCCGACGGCGTTCCCACGCGCGTGGTCTCCACGCCTTGCTGGGAGCTGTTCGACCGCCAGGACGAAGCCTATCGGGCAAGCGTCATCGGCGCGGCCCCGGTGCGGATCGCGGTCGAAGCGGGCGTCCGGCTCGGCTGGGATCGGTTCATCGGCGAGGACGGCGCGTTCATTGGGATGAGCCGTTTCGGCGCCTCGGCGCCGTTCGAAATCCTGTACCAGGAGTTCCACATCACCGCCGACGACGTCGTTGCGGCCGCGAGGGCCCGGCGCGCTTGAAGGTTAAGGCGCCGGCCTCGCCTCCGGCATAGTGCATTTGCACGATGCGGCGAGCCCCGGGCGGGGCGATGATGCCTCGGCTGGGCGCGATGTTTGCCCAGACGGCGGAGTCAGGGCGGTGCGCGGGCTGACGGCGCGGACGACGAACGCGGAGATCATTCGGCTGACGCCGGCGTTCAGCCCGCGGGAGACCGACTGCATGGCGCGCCTCGTCCGCGGTCTCACCGACCAGGAGATCGCACGCGACCTCGCCATCACCCACGCCACCGTGCGCTTCCATCTGGAAGGCGCCCGGCGCAAGGCGGGCGCCCGCTCGCGGACCCATCTGGCGGCGCTGGCGGTGGCGCTAGGCGTCGCCACTCCCTAACGGCGCCGCGCCGTTCGCCGCGACCCGGGTCAGCAGCGCCACCAGTTCAGCCTGGCGGCTGACGCCGGTCTTGTCGAAGATGTGCGCCAGGTGGGCGCGGACGGTGAAGATGCTGAGACCCAGGGTCTCGGCCGCATCGCGCAGCGACTGGCCCTCGAACAGCGCCATCGCAACCCTCGCCTGAGCGCCCGTCAAGCCGAAGAGCTGCCGGAGCCGCGCCTCGGGCAGGGCCACCGCCGCCTCCGGATCGGTGACGCAGACCACCACCCCGCCGGCCGGGCTGAAGGGCGATGCGCGTTCCGGCGCCGTGGGCGCCACGGCCACGGACAACGGCGCGCGGCCCTCGCCGCGTCGAACGGACATATTGCCCCCGACGCGCGCGCCGGCGGCGCCGGCGGCCCCGGCGATCAGCGCCAGAAACCGCTGGCCGTCGGCCGGGTGCGACGCGGTGAGGCGGCCCCCGGCCAAGGCAAGTCCGCCCCCCCGGCACAGCAAGCGCTCGCCGGCTCGGTTTACGTGCCGCACGCGACCTTCGCGATCCAGCACGAAGTAGCCAAACGGCGCCTGGTCGAGTCCGGCCGCGAGCTCCCGCGTCAGGTCGCCCAGCCCCTCGAGCTTGTCGCCGATGCGAAAGGCGCGGATCAAATGCGGCTGCAGGGCCATGGCCAGCCGCCGGTCCTCATCGGCGAAATCGGGGCTTGTCCGCGACCGATAGAGGTCAAGTCCGCAGAACTCGACCTCCCGGCTCCACAGCCCGATCGTCATCACCGAATGGATCTCGGTCGGGCGCAGGAAATCGACGTAGAACTCGGACTCCAACAGTTCGCCTTTCGGCACGGTATCCTGGTCGACCGTGACCGCGGGCGCGAAGCGGCGCATCAGCTCGCGCGGATTGTCCACCATTCGGATGATGTTCCGGCTCGCGTAGTACTCGAAGTATAGCCGCGCGGCGGCTGGATCGAGGCCCACGGAGAAGCCGCCGCCGCGATGAGTCACCATGTTCTCGCGCATGAGCGACCCGGCGCGGGCGCCTAGGGCCCCCGCCAATTCCTCGAGCAGCTGCGGCCATTGCTCGACGTCCAGCGCCAAGTCGTAGATGCGCTCGACCAATGTGCCGAAGGCGGCCTCGTCCATGGCCCGATCCAACGTCGCGACGCCCCTGCGGCGCCGCCACGTTTACCATAACTCGGGTTTGTGGGGCTGGCTATTTCGAGAGGTCGTCTGCTTGCCGGATCTAGACCAACGCCGCCGGTTCGATCGCCAACTCCTTCAGGAAGGGCGCCGCGTAGTCGATCCGGCCGGTCATGGTCTTCGGATCGCCAGAGGCCAGCTGGAACACCGCCTCCGCGATGAACTCGATCGGCTGCACGCGGTCGCGCGTCGCGTCGTTGACCAGATTGTGAATCAGCGTCCCGGGGGTTTCGACCAGGCCCGGCGAGACGACGTTCACCGCTATCCCGTCGGCCGCCACTTCCGAGGCGAGGCCGGTGGTGAAGCGTTCCAGCGCGGCTTTGCACATGCCGTACACCGTGCCGCCGCGCCCGGCGCTCATGTAGGGCGGCTTCGGGTGGATGCCCGCGCCGGAGGAGATGTTGACGATCCAGCCGGACTTCTTCTCCTTCATCGCCGGCAGCACCAGCTGCGAGAGATGGAACGGCGCGTAGACCTGCACCTCCATCATCAGCTTGAAGCGCTTCTCGGGGAAATCGATGACCGGGATGAAGTAGGTGATGGCGGCGTTGTTCACCAGGATGTCGGCCGGGCCGTAGATCTCCTCCGTGGTCGCCACTAGGCGCTCGCGTTCCTCGCGCTGGGCGAGGTCGGCGCGGACCAGCGTCGCTTCGCCGCCGGCGCGCTTGATGCGGGCGATGGTCTCGCTGAGCGTGCCGGAGAGCCGGCTCTCGCCCTCCTCGACGGTGCGGGCGGTGGCGACCACCTTGGCGCCTTCCTGGGCCAGGCGCGCGGCGATGGCTTCGCCGATGCCGCGGCTGGCGCCGGTGACGATGGCGACCTTGCCCTTCAGGGTTCCGTTCGGATTGACAGTTGCTGCGGCCATAATGCCGTTCCTCCGTTTTGAATGCGGGCGCACCGATGCGCCAGGCGCCGGGAGGGCGCAAGATCGAAGGACGATCCCGCTCGCCGCGACCCGCTCCACCGCTTCGCGGTCGCCCTCCCCCTCGCTCGGCTGCGCCGAGTCTGGAGGCGGAGAGCGGTTGCGCGATCTCTCTCCTCACCCGCCCGCAGAGGCGGGGGAGGGGGACCGCGAAGCGGTGGAGGGGGCGAGCGGCGCTGGAAAACGATTCGCTCGCTACGCCCGGGGTGACGTCGCCGCGAGTTCCTCCTCGACGTCGCGCAGGCGGTCCTTGCCGAAGAACAGCTCGTCTCCGACCAGGAAGCTTGGGGAGCCGAAGACGCCCGCCGCGACCGCGCCTTCCGTGTTCGCGATCAACTCGGCTTTCACCTCTGGATCCTGGGTCGCGGCCAGCAATTGGTCGGCCGGAAGTCCCGCCGCTTCGAGCGCCGCCTTCACCACCGCCGGGTCGTCCATCTTCAGGCCGTCGACCCACATCGCCCGGTAGACCGCGTCGACGTAGGGCTCGAAGACGCCGAGCCGCCGGGCCGCCACCGCGCCGCGCATGATCAGCAGGGTGTTGACCGGGAAGTGCGGGTTCGGCGCGTACTCGGTGATGCCGTGCTTCTTGACGAAGCGGCGGGTCTCCTTGCCCTCGTAGGCGAGCTTGAGCGGGATGCCGGCATAGGCTTCGGCCGGCGAACGGTTGCCGGTTGCCTTGAAGATGCCGCCGAGCAGGGCTGGCGTGTAGACGAACCGCGCCCCGGTCCTGGCCTCGATCGCCGGGATCACCTTGTGCGCCAGGTAGGCGTTGGGGCTGCCGAAGTCGAAGTAGAAGATGACGCGAGGTGTTTCTCTGGGCATCGCTCGCCTCACCACTTCTCGCCGTAGGGCCGCAGGTCCAGCTCGTGGGTCCAGGCGTCGCGGTGCTGGTTGTGCAGCTGCCAGTAGGCCTCGCCGATCGACGCCGGGTTCATCAGCTGGTCGGGCTGGAGGTTCTCCACCGCCGCATCGCCGCCGCGGGCGCGGATCCGCTCGCGGACGAACTCGGTGTCGACGCCGGAATCGATGATCAGGTGGGCGACGTGGATGCCCTTCGGCCCCAGTTCGCGGGCCATCGACTGGGCGACGGCCCGGAGGCCGAACTTGGCGCTGGCGAAGGCCGCGTAGCCGACGCCGCCGCGCACCGAGGCCGTGGCGCCGGTGAAGAAGATCGAGCCCGAGCCGCGCGGCAGCATGCGCCGGGCCGCCTCGCGTCCGGTGAGGAAGCCGCCGTAGCAGGCCAGCTCCCACACCTTGCGGAACACCCGCTCGGTCGTCTCGAGGATCGGATAGTTGACGTTGGCGCCGGGGTTGAAGACGCAGACTTCGAGCGGCGCGGCGGCATCGGCCTCGTCGATGAAGGCGGCGATGTCCTCCTCCACCCGCGCGTCGAGGCCACGGGCGAGGCAGCGGCCGCCGGCAGCCTCGATCTTGCCTTTCAGCGTCGCCAGCTTGCCCTCGGTGCGCCGTCCGGCGAACACCAGGTAGCCTTCGGCGGCGAAGCGCTGGGCGATGGCCGAGCCGATGAAGTCTCCGGCGCCGATCACCGCGACACTGGCGTTGCGAGGCGTCATACTCGGGCTCCTCCTTTGAAGAGACGTGGCCCACTAAGTTCTCTTTAGCAATCCACTCGAAGGACCGCAATGTCGCGCGAACATTTGAGGGCTCTCATCGATGCGGCCGACCGCGTGGCGATCTTCACCGGGGCCGGCATCTCCACGGAGTCCGGCATCCCCGACTTCCGCAGTCCCGGCGGGGTCTGGAGCCGGATGAGTCCGATCTACTTCCAGGACTTCGTCGCCAACGAGGCCAAGCGCCGCGAGGCGTGGAACCGCGCCTTCACCGGCCGAGCCGGCTGGACCGGCCGGCAGCCGAACGCCGGCCACTACGGCGTCGCCCGCCTGGTGGCGTCCGGCAAGGCCCAGGCCGTGATCACCCAGAACGTCGACAACCTGCACCAGGATTCCGGGGTGCCGGACGACAAGGTGATCGAGCTGCACGGCAACGCCAGCTACGCCACCTGCCTCGAGTGCGGCCTGCGCCACGAACTGACCGACCTGAAGGCGCTCTACGAGGCCACCGGCGATCTGCCGTGCTGCCGCGCCTGCAGCGGCATCGTGAAGACGGCGACGATCTCGTTCGGCCAGGCCATGCCTGAGCAGCCCATGGCGCGGGCCCGGGAAGAAGCCCTCGCCTGCGACCTCTTCCTGGTGCTCGGCTCGTCGCTGGTGGTCTACCCGGCCGCGGGCTTCCCGCTGCTCGCCCAGGAAAACGGGGCGCGGCTGGCCATCGTCAACCGCGAGCCGACAGAGCAGGACGTACTCGCCGACCTCGTGCTGCACGACGAGATCGGACCGGTGATGGCGAGCGTGGTTCCGGCGACGTGAGGTCCCGCTCGATGGTCCTCCTCACATATGCATCCCGCCCATGCCGCCGGGTTGGGCGTCACGGACGGTGAAGTCCACGGCGACATCGCCGGCGCGCTGGAAGCGCAGGACCACCTTCACGTGCTGGCCGGCTTTCAGCGGCCGCTTGAGGCCGATGAGCATCAGGTGATCGCGCGCCGGGGCGAGGCTCACCGTCTGCGACGCGCCGATCGCCAGACCGCCTGGGATGGGGCGCATGCGCATGACGCCGCCGGTCATCGACATCTCGTGCACCTGCACATCGCCCGCCACAGCGGTGCGCCCGCCCACCAGCCGATCGCTGAGCCCATGGTTGGTCAGGGTGACGTAGCCGGCGGCGGTGGCGGCGCCCGGGGGCGTCGCCCGGATCCACGCGTCCCGCGCTTCGATGCCCGCCGCATGGGCGGCGGCGCCGACGGCCAGGGCGACGACAAAAGACGCAAACACGGCGAACGATCGCATGTCGAGCAAGTCCACTTCCGGGGAGGATAAAAACGACCCCGCCTCTGTAACCGACGGGGCGCGAGGTCAACCACTAGCAGCCGTTTGGGAGCGCAATTTGGCCGCAGGCGGTGTCCTACGGGAAGCGCACGACCGGACGCTCAGAAGCCCCAGGCCTGCCGGGCGACTTCGATACGCGCCAGCTTGGCCTGGAAAGGGCCCCAGTCGTCCGCCGCCGCGATGGCCGCCCAGAGCGCCTCGATCTCGTCGTAGAGCAGCTCTTCCGGGTCCGGCTGGGAGAAGTAGGGGGCGAGGAGCCGCTCCGGTCGGTCCGGCTCGTAAGCCGCCAGCCGCGAGCGGAACACCAGGGCGTGCTCGCCTTGGTAGTGCGCCGCTCTGGGTCCGCCGAGCGCCCGCGCCTCCGACGCGGGACCGCAGAACCAATCGAAGAAGAACGGCTCCCAACGCAACGGCTCGCCGCCCTCCGCCAGCGCCCGGAACGCGGCGTTGACCAGGTCGACGTCGGCGTCGAATCCACGCGGCTTCACCCCCAGACGGCGCAGCATCGACGTCGCCAGGGCCTCGCGGTAGGCGGCGGAGAAGCCGTTCAGCGCCTCCACGAGCGGGTCCTGGTCGCTGACCAGCGTCAGCGCCCCGGCGAGCTGCCTCAGGTTCCAGAACACCGCCTCCGGCTGGCGGCCGAACGCGTAGAGGCCCGTCTCGTCGAAGTAGGCGGCGACGAAGTTGGGGTCGTTGCGCGGCAGGAAGCGGTAGGGCCCGTAGTCAAAGCTCTCGCCGGTGACGTTCATGTTGTCGGTGTTGAGCACGCCGTGCACGAAGCCGGCCGCCATCCAGGCGCCGGCGAGCTCGGCCGTTCGCGCGGTCACGGCCCGGAACAGCGCCGCGGGCCGGTCCGGGGCGTTGCCGAGGCTCGGGTAGTAGGTCTCGACCACGTGGTCGACGAGCCGGCGGACGTTCTCGGGCCGGTCGAAATAGGCGTGGCGCTGGAACGTGCCGAAACGGACGTGGCTGTGGGAAAGCCGGGTCAGCACCGACGCGCGGGTGGGACTCGGCTCGTCGTTGCGCTGCAGCGCCTCGCCCGTCTCGACCAGCGAGAAGGCGCGGGACGTGGGGACGCCCAGCGCCTCCAGCATCGCCGCCGCCAGCACCTCGCGCACGCCGCCCTTGAGCGTCAGCCTCCCGTCGCCGAAGCGCGAGTAGGGGGTCTGGCCGGAGCCTTTGGTCCCGAGATCGAGCAACCGGTCCGCGCCCACTTCGCGCAACTGGGCGAACAGGAAGCCGCGTCCGTCGCCGATGTCCGGGTTGTAAACCCGGAACTGGTGGCCGTGGTAGCGCATGGCCAGCGGCGGCTGGAGGTTGCCGGGCAGCGGCTCGAAACGGCCGAAATAAGCCAGCCACTCGTCGTTGGTCAGCGTCTCCAGCCCGACGCTCGCGGCGGCGCGGTCGTGGCGATGGCGCAGGATCGTTTCGGGGAACCTCGCAGGTGTGACCGGATCGGCGAACTCCGCGCCGAGGCGATCGAAGACCGGGTCCGGACGGTAGCGCGGCGAGACGGGCATGGGCCGCCACATGCTACGCCGAACGCCGCTCCGGCAAGGGTTCGCCGACTCCGCCGGTCGTGGTAACGGCTGGCGCATGCGGCGGCCGACTCTCGCCTACCTGAGAACGGAATCGGGGGCCGGGCTCATCATCGGCATCGCGGCGCTCGCGGCCCTCGCCATCGCCAACTCGCGCCTGGCCGGCCCCTACTTCGCGTTGCTGGCCGAGCCGGTTCGCTTCCAGATCGGCGGCTTCGTCGAGACCCTGAGCCTCGCCGCCTGGGCGCGCGCCCTGCTGATGCCGGTGTTCTTCCTGACGCTCGGGATGCAGCTGAAGTTCGAGACGCTGCGCGGCGCGCTGTCCAGCCCGCGCCGGCAGGGCCTGGCGGCGCTGGCGGCGCTGGGCGGGCTGGTCGGACCGGCGCTCGTCTACCTGGCGTTCTGCCGCGGACCGGCGCCCGGCTGGAGCAGCGGGTTCGGCGTCGGGTTCGCCACCGACGGCGCGCTGGCGCTCGCGATCCTGGCCGTCGGCGCCCCGCGCCTCACCCCCTCGCTCCGTGTGCTGATGATGGCGGTGGCCCTGGCCGACGACGTCGCCGCGGACGTCGTCGCGGCGGTGCTCTCTCCGGGGCGGCTCGATCCGCAAATGCTCCTGGGCGCGGTCGTGGTGCTGGCCGGCCTCGCCCTGCTCTCGCGGTGGCGGCGTGCGCCGTTCCTGTTCTACGCCGCCGGCTTCGTCGCCGTGTGGGGCTTCGCGATCAAGTCGGGGCTGGACGCCTCGCTCGCCGGCCTTGCGTCGGCCTTCACCGTGCCGGTCGGCGCCCGGCGACCCGGGCAGCAGAGCACGCTCAAATACTTCATGGACAGCCTGCACCCCTACGTCGCCTTCGCGGTGCTGCCGCTGTTCGTGCTCACCGAGACCGGGATCTCGGCGCACCGGGCGCTCCTCGCCGGCCTCGCCACGCCGGTCCCGCTCGCCATCCTGGCGGCCCTGGCGATCGGCAAGCCCCTCGGCGTGTTTGGTTTCTGCGCCGCCGGAATCGGGCTGAGGCTGGTGCGCCGTCCGATGGGCGCCCGCTGGGGCGAGATCGGCGCGGTGTCGGTCCTGACGGGCGTCAGCGTCGCGGTGGGCTCGTTCGTCGCCGGCGTCGACATCGGCTCCCCGGCGGCCGAAGCCGCGGTGCTTCTCGCCTCGGCCCTGACCGCGCTCGTCGGCGGCGGCCTCCTCGCCTGGACCCAGCAGAGCCGCGCGGACGAAACAGTCGACCCGGGTTGAACCAGCGGCGTAGGCTGCTCGGGCAGACCGGCGAGGAACCCCATGATCGACGTCACCGATGAACTGATCGAGCTGCGCGGGCTGCGCTTCCACTATCGCGACTGGGCGCCGAAGCGCGCCGGCGCGCCGGATCTGGTGCTGCTGCACGGCTTCACCGGGCACGCCCGGTCGTGGGACGCGTTCGCCGAGGCGATGAGCGACCGCTACCGCGTGCTGGCGCTCGACCAGCGCGGCCACGGCGAGAGCGCTTGGTCGCCGGATGGCAAATACGGCACGGACGAGATGGTCCTGGACCTCGAGGCCTTCGTCGCCGCGATGGGGCTGAGCCGCTTCACGCTGCTCGGGCTCTCGATGGGCGGGGCGGTGGCCTTCACCTACGCCGGCGCGCGGCCGAAGGAACTGGCGGCGCTGGTCATCGTCGACATCGGTCCGCAGATCGAGACCGGCGGCATGCAGCGCATCCAGACCGGCGTGCAGGCCAACGACGTCTTCGCAAGCAAGGACGAGGCCTTCGCCGCGGCGCGCAAGGCCAATGCCCGGCCGCCGGAAGGCCATCACCGGCATCGGGTAGACAACAGCCTGATGCGCACCGAAGACGGCCGCTGGACCTTCCGCTACGACCGCGCCATGCGACGCGCCGGCGGCCGCGGGCCGCGCGATCCGGAAGCCGGCTGGCGGGCGGTGGCGAACATCGACGTCCCCACCCTGCTGATCCGCGGCGCGGAGTCGGACATCCTGTCGCCGGCGGTCGCCGAGCGCATGATCGCCGCCATCCCCGGCTCGCGGCTGGCGCTGGTGGAGGACAGCGGCCACAGCGTGCCGCTCGACGCGCCGGACGGCTTCCTGGCTGCGGCGCGCGAGTTCCTGAAGGGCTGATCTCCGACCCGGAAACCTCGTGCGGGTCAGGCGTCAGCGACCACCTTGCGGTAGAGGTGCCAGGTGGCGTGCCCCAGCAGCGGCATGACGAAGATCAGGCCGAACAGCGCCGGCAGCGAGCCCAGAGCCAGGGCGACGGCGACGATCAGGCCCCAAAGCGCCATCGTGCCCGGATTGGCCATCACGGCGCGCACTGAAGCCATCACCGCGTGCCCGACGCTTCCACCTCGGTCCAGCAACAGTGGAAACGAGACGACGCTGACCGCCAGCGCGATCGCGGCGAAGACGAAGCCGACGGCGCAGCCCACAACAATCATCGTCCAACCCGCCGGCGTGGTCAGCACCTTGCCCGCGAAGGCGCCCAGCGACGCGGGCGGCGCGGGACCGAGGGTCAGGTTGTAGAGGGCGTCGGCGGCCGTCATCCAGATGAGGAAGATCGCCACGAGGAAGAGCCCCAGAAGGAAGATCGCGCCGAAGGCCGGCGAACGGAGTACGCCGAACGCGTCGCGCCAGGTCACCGGCTGGCCCTGCTCGTGCAACCGGCTGATCTCGTAGAGACCCACCGCCGCCACCGGACCCAGCAGCGCGAAGCCGGACGCCAGCGGGAAGATCAGCGGCAGCCAGTTGTGATTGAGGAAGATTTCGGCCAGCAGCAGGCCCGCGGCCGGATAGATCAACGCCGCGAAGACCACGTCCTCGCGCGTGACGCCGAAGTCGCCGAGACCGAGCCGCAGCGCGTCCTTGAGGCCGGCCGCGGTGATGTGTCGGATCACGATCGGTCGTCGCTCCGGGATCGGAACGGCCTGAGCAGGGTTCACCCGGCTGGCGTCGGAGGCGACCCGCCCCAGGCTCTCGACCGCCATCTCGAACGGGTTGCGAATGTGGTTTTCCGTGGCCATCGCTCGACCTCCCTTCACTTGGGGGCTGAGCCTCTGTCGCGGCGCGCCGACCTGGAACGCGTTAGCGAGGACCGGCAGCGCCCGGCGGGCCGCCTACCCACGACAATGTGCTGCAAATTAGCACACGATCGGCGCGCTGTCTGTCCGACTGGCCGCTAGAAGACGCCGAGGATCGGAAAGCGCGCCGAGCCATCCGAGCATTCGCGCAGGTAAACGGCCGGGTCTAATAGCTCACCTCCGCCAGATAGAGCCCCTCCGCCGGAGCGACGGGGCCGCACGCGGCGCGGTCCTTCGCCTCCAGCGCGGCCCGCAGATCGGCGGCCGTCCAGCGGCCGGCGCCCACCTCCGTCAGGCTCCCCGTCATCGACCGGACCTGGCGATGCAAGAACGAGCGCGCCGCAAACACCAGCCGCACCTCTTCGCCGTCCCGCGAGACCGTCGCCACGTCCAGGGTTTTCATCGGCGACTTCGCCTGGCAATCGATGTCGCGGAAGGTGGTGAAGTCGTGGTGGCCGATCAGTGTCTGCGCCGCCACCGCCATCGCCCCCGCGTCGAGCGGCTTCTTCACGTGCCAGACCCGGCCCTTGTCGAGGCTCGGAGGCGCCACGCGGTTGAGGATGCGGTAGAGGTAGCGGCGGCGCTTCGCCGAGAACCGGGCATGGAACCCCTCCGGCGCGAGGCTCGCGGACGTGACCGCGATCGGCTCCGGGACCAGGTGGGCGTTCAGCGCGTCGCGAACCACCTCCGGCTTCCAGTCGCGCTCCAGGTCGATGTGCACCACCTGGTGCAGGGCGTGGACGCCGGCGTCGGTCCGTCCGGCCGCCTGCAGTCGCAGGGTCTCGCCGCTGAAGGCCTTCACCGCCCGCTCGATCGACGCCTGCACCGTCGGCAGTTCGCCCTGGGCCTGGAAGCCCTTGTAGGGCCGGCCGTCGTATTCCAGGTCGAGGCGGTAACGGGGCATCAGGTCACTGTCGCCGGCAGCTTGAAGCCGCGCACGAAGTCGGCCGCGTCCTGCACGCCGCGGCCCTCGCGCTGCGCCCGGAGCAGCCGCACGGCGCCGACGCCGCAGGCGATGAGCAGGTTGTCGTCCAGCACTTCGCCGGGTGCGCCTTCGCCCTCTTCGACACGCGACAGAAGCGCCTTCACCCGCACCGGCCCGCGCTCGCCGTCGCCGACGAACCAGGCGCCGGGGACAGGCGAGAGACCGCGGATCTTGCGATCGACCACCTCGGCCGGCTTGCGCCAATCGATCCTGGCGAGCTTCGGACCGATCTTCTTGGCGTAGGTGACGCCGTCCGCCGCTTGCGGGGTCTCGGCGGCTCGGCCCGCGGCGATGCGCGGCAACGTCTCTACCAGCAACGCGGCGCCGGCGGCGGCCAGGCGCTCCGAGAGCGTGCCGGCGGTGTCGAGGGCATCGATCCTGAGGCGCGTCTCGGCCAGCACCGGTCCTTCGTCGAGCCCCTCGGTCATTCGCATCACGGCGACGCCGGTCACCTTGTCGCCGGCCATGATCGCCCGCTGGATCGGCGCCGCGCCGCGCCATCTCGGCAGCAGCGAGGCGTGCAGGTTGAACGAGCCCAGGCGCGGCGCTTCCAGCACCTCGCGGGGGAGGATCTGGCCGAACGCGACCACCACCGCCGCGTCGAGCCCCAGGGCCGCGAACTCGGCGATGGCGGCCGGATCGCGCATCGAGGCCGGCGTCCGGACCACCAGTCCCCGGACCTCCGCGAAGACCTGCACCGGCGAGGGGCTCAGCTTCTTGCCCCGCCCCCGCGGCGCGGGCGGCTGGGTGTAGACGCAGGCGATCTCGTGCCCAGCCTCGGCGATGGCCGCGAGGCAGGTGACGGCGAAGTCGGGCGTGCCGAGGAAGGCGAGGCGCATCGGCGGGGGTTTACCGGCGCGCGGCGACCGCGCAAACCAGGAACCGGCCCCGAGCCTGGCCGTTGGTCTGGAAGACAGAAAGAGGAGTCCCTCAATGCGGCGCCCTGGCCGCGCAGTCGCTGTTTTCGCCGTCCTTGCCTTGGCGGCCGCTTGCTCGAGGCAGGAACAAAGCCATGTCTCGAAGGACGCGAGGGACGCCTCGCGGTCGGCCAAGCAGGCGGTGACCAACGTGAGGCGCGACCCTGAGTGGAAGCGGGCGGTCTCCGACGTGCGCCTGATCGGTCATGAGATCGCCGCGGAGGTTCGTCACAGCGCCGCGCAAGCCGACGCCGCGATCCACCATCTCGCGTCGTCGTCCGACCGGGCGACGCGCGTTCACGACGACCACGCCAATCGCGCCCGGCACGACGACAGCGATAGCTAGAGTGCTGGCCGGGATCAGACGCGAGCGCCCAACCCTCCCCGGGGAAGGGTTCGACTCGCTTGAGTCGCAACGGCCCGCGCTAAAGCGCGTGGGCGGGGTCCTTGGCCTCTTCCTTGGCGTCCTTCGCCGCCTTGCGGACTCGGGAGATCGCCCGGTCGCGTTTCAGGCGCGAGAGGTGATCGACGAACAAGACGCCGTCCAGGTGGTCGATCTCATGTTGGATACAGACCGCGAACAGCCCTTCGGCGTCTTCCTCGACGGCCCTGCCGTCGTAATCGAGGTAG
>DATJRL010000120.1:0-14087 GCA_035504785.1 Caulobacteraceae bacterium | reverse complement strand
GCGGGTCGGGATTCCCTATTCGCCCGTCACCGGCCTACCGATCGAGAGCCAGACGGTCAGCCAGATGGTCGACCGCATCCTGGGCCTGCCGGATGGCACGCGGCTCTACCTGCTCGCGCCGGTGGTGCGTGACCGCAAGGGCGAGTACCGCAAGGAGATCGCCGACTGGCAGCGCCAGGGCTTCCAGCGGCTGAAGATTGACGGCGCGTACTATCCGATCGAGGACGCGCCGGCGCTCGAGAAGACCTTCAAGCACGACATCGACGTCGTCGTGGACCGCATCGTGGTGCGCGAAGGCATCGGAGAGCGGCTGGCCGACAGCCTGGAGCAGGCGCTGCGTCTTGCCGACGGCATCGCCGTGGCCGAGTGGGCCGACAAGGCCCCCCAAGACACTAATGGCGGCGAGGATGCGCCGCACCGGCTGTTGTTCTCCGAGAAGTTCGCCTGCCCGGTCTCCGGCTTCACCATCGCCGAGATCGAGCCCAGGCTATTCTCGTTCAACAACCCCGCCGGCGCCTGCCCCGCCTGCGACGGCCTGGGCATGAAGCTGAAGTTCTCGGCCGACCTGGTGGTGCCCGACCGCGACAAGACCCTGCACAAAGGCGCCGTGTCACCCTGGGCCAAGGGTCCCTCGCCGCTCTACACCCAGACCTTGCAGGCGCTCGCCCGCCACTACGGCTTCTCGATGGACGAGCCGTGGTGGAAGCTGCCGGAGAAGGCCCGCGAGGTGGTGCTGCACGGCTCCGGCGCTGACAAGATCCACTTCGTCTACGACGACAACGCCCGCAAGTACGAGGTCAACAAGACCTTCGAGGGCGTGCTGCCCAACCTCGAGCGGCGCTGGCGCGAGACCGACTCCAGCTGGGTGCGCGAGGAACTCGCCCGCTACCAGCAGGAGACGCCCTGCGAGGTCTGTGGCGGCGCGCGCCTGAAGCCGGAGGCGCTGGCGGTGAAGATCGCCGGCAAGGACATCGCCTGGGTCTCGACGCTGGCCATCCGCCCGGCCCGCGACTGGTTCGCTTCGCTCGAGGGCCAGCTCACCGACAAGCAGATGGAGATCGCGCGGCGAATCCTGAAGGAGATCAACGATCGCCTGCGCTTCCTGGTCGACGTGGGCCTCGAGTACCTCAACCTCTCGCGCGCGTCGGGCACCCTGTCCGGCGGCGAGAGCCAGCGCATCCGCCTCGCCAGCCAGATCGGCTCGGGCCTGACGGGCGTGCTCTATGTGCTCGACGAGCCCTCCATCGGGCTGCACCAGCGCGACAACGCGCGCCTGCTCACCTCGCTGAAGGGCCTGCGCGACCTCGGCAACTCGGTGCTGGTGGTCGAACACGACGAGGAGGCGATCCTGGCGGCCGATCACGTCATCGACATGGGTCCGGCCGCGGGCATCCACGGCGGCCATGTCGTCGCCGAAGGCACGCCCGACGACATCAGGGCCAACCCCGCGAGCCTGACCGGCCAGTACCTGTCCGGCATCCGCGAGATCGAGATCCCGGCGCGACGACGCCCGATCTCGCCCAAGAAGATGCTGAGCGTGGTGGGCGCCAGCGGCAACAACCTCAAGAACGTCACCGGCGAGATCCCCGTGGGGACGTTCACCTGCATCACCGGCGTCTCCGGCGGCGGCAAGAGCACTTTCACCATCGAGACGCTCTACAAGGCGGCCGCGCGCCGCCTGAACGGCGCCTCGGACGCGCCAGCGCCGCACGAGCGCATCGACGGCTTGCCGTTCTTCGACAAGGTGATCGATATCGATCAGTCGCCGATCGGCCGCACGCCGCGCTCCAACCCTGCCACCTACACCGGTGGCTTCACCGCCATCCGCGACTGGTTCGCCGGCCTGCCGGAGGCCAAGGGGCGCGGCTACGGCCCGGGGCGGTTCTCGTTCAACGTCAAGGGCGGGCGCTGCGAGGCCTGCATGGGCGACGGCCTCATCAAGATCGAGATGCACTTCCTGCCCGACGTCTACGTCACCTGCGACGTCTGCCACGGCCGCCGCTACAATCGCGAGACGCTGGAGATCCTGTTCCGCGGCAAGTCCATCGCCGACGTGCTCGATATGACGGTCGAGGAGGCGGCAGACATGTTCCGGGCGGTGCCGGTTATCCGCGACAAGATGGAGACGCTTAAGCGGGTGGGGCTCGGCTACATCAAGGTCGGCCAGCAAGCGACGACGCTTTCCGGCGGCGAGGCGCAGCGGGTGAAGCTGTCCAAGGAGCTGTCGCGGCGCGCCACTGGACGCACGCTCTACATCCTCGACGAGCCGACGACGGGCCTGCACTTCGAGGACACGCGCAAGCTGCTGGAGGTGCTGCATGAGCTGGTGGAGCAGGGCAACACCGTGGTGGTCATCGAGCATAACCTCGACGTGGTGAAGACCGCTGACTGGATCCTCGACTTCGGGCCGGAGGGCGGCGACGGCGGCGGCGAGATCATCGCGGTAGGCACGCCGGAAGACGTGGCGGCCAACGAGGCGAGTTGGACCGGGCGCTACCTGAAGGACCTGCTCGCGCGCCAACAGAGGCGCTCGACGGGCCAGGGGAAGGCAGCGAAGAGCCGCGAGTTGCAGCGCGCGTGAGCGCGGCCACCGACAGCCGGCGCGCGCTCCACCAAGTCGCCGCTGCTGTCGCGCGCGCTAAGACGGCGGCGGTTGGGGCGCCTTCTTCGGGCATGTGGCGACGAACCGTCCTCATGCTTGTCGCCGGCGTCGCGCTCTGCGGCTGCACGCAGGCGACACAGCAAACCCCTGACTGGCTGGTTTGCAAGCAAGGCGGCGTCGACCAGGCGTCGCTCGAGCGGCGCGCTCAGGCCTGTTCCGCGCTCATTCATGGCGAAGCGTCTCGTGCAGAAGATCTGGCGCTCGCCTATCGCCTGCATGGCGAGGCGCTGCGTCTGTCGGGCGCCCCCGACTCGGCGCTGCAGGAAGAGGACCGTGCGATCGGGCTGAACGCCGCCGATCCCCTGGCTTACGACGAGCGGGGGATGGATGAGCTGTCGCTCCGCCGCCTCGATGCGGCGGCCGCCGATTTCGGGACCGCGATCCGCCTCGACCCCCGCGGAGCCGTCGGATTCGACGGCCGCGGCGCGATCGAGCGGATGCGCGGCGATCTGGCCGGCGCATTCCGGGACGCCGATCGCGCCATCGAGCTCAAGCCGGATTGGGCCGATCCCTGGGGCCAGCGCGGCCTCGCCTACCTCGCCAACCGCCGCTTCGACATGGCGCTGGCCGACTTCGCCCAGGCGCTCAGGATCGACGCCACCCAGGCCTTCGCCATCGAGGGCGCGGCGGCGGCGGAAGCGGCGAAAGGCGACATCAAAGCCGCCACCGCCGACTACGGCCGGGCCCAGGAAGTCCACATCGAGCGCAGGCAGTATCCCGCCGCCATCGCCGTCGCCAACAAGATGGTGGCTCTGGCCCCGAACGACCCGGACGCCCTCAACGCCCGCTGCTGGGCCCGGGCCATCGCTGACACCGACCTCGATGCGGCGTTGGCCGACTGTCAGCAGTCGTTGAAGTTGCGACCGGGATCCGCCGAAGTGCTGGATTCACGCGCCTTCGTCGCGTTCCGCCAGGGCCGGTGGCGCGCGGCGATCCAGGACTACAGCGCGGCCCTGGCGAAAAACCCCAAGCTCAGCTCGTCGCTCTACATGCGGGGGGTGGCGAAGATGCGGGCCGGCGACTCAGCGGACGGGCAGGCGGACGTGAACGCGGCCACGAGCGCCGACAGCGACATCGCCGACCAGTACGCCAGCTACGGCGTGACGCCGTAGCCTCAGTAGGCCCCGAAGCGCGTCAGCACGTTGCGCGTGATCCGCTCCACGAACGGGTCACGGGCGCCGAGGCCGTGCGCCCACTCGGTCGTGCCCCCATTGAACACCTCGCCCTCGCCGCGCCGAAAGGCCGCCATCGCGGCGTGGCCGCGGATCAGACGCCGCCGCAGCGCGGGGCTGTCGTCGCCGAAGACGTCGCAGGCGATGATGTCGAGGTTCTCGGGCGGGATGAGCGGGGCGTAGCCGCGGCCCGGCTCCTCGCCGAACGCCACCGGGGCGACAGCGATGATCTCCAGGGCCTCCGGCACGCCCAGCTCCGGGATCGGCCTCAGGCGGCCGTCGGCCGCGAGCGCGAACCGGCAGCCGTCGTTTTCGTAGCCGAGCAGCGGCAGGTCGGCGCCGATCACATCGCCGTAGAAGAGATCGCAGCCCTCCAGCGCCCAGTGGTGCTCGTCGTAGACCGTGTAGCCGCCCTGGCCGCGCGCGACACAGTTGCCGAGCCGGTGGTACCCGCCGAACAGGAAGGTCAGGCCGGTGATCGCGGCCTCGGGGCGGCCGAAGGTCCGGTGAGACCAGAGATGCGTGGCGGATTGCGGGTCGGCGGCCGCGGCGGGATCGGACTCGAAGCCCTTCCATTTGTGACAGACGAAGGTCGCGCCGTCGTTCTCGAAGCGCACCTTCCAGAAGGCGGTGTTGCCGGAGAAGATCGCCAGGCGCCCGCCGGCGTCCACGAAGGCCTCGATCCGGTCCCGCTGCCGCGCGGTCCAGTACTCGGAATGGCCGGCGAGAATGACGACGTCGTGGCCGGCCAGCACGTCCTCGTCGTCGAGGTCCTGGTCCGTGAAATAGTCCAGCGCCAGCCCTTCGCCCTCGGCCCAGGCGGCGAACTTGTGCTCCCAGCGGTGCAGGAAGCCGGCGGAGCTGTCGTAGGGCGAAAGCTCGCGCCGCCGCGGCCAATCCCGGTTCCCGGCCCAGGGCCGCTCCTCGAAGCCGCGGGTGCGCAGGTTGACGAGGCGCGGGATGTCCGGAGGCGGCGCGATCAGCATTTGCGGGAACGGGCGGCGGGTGGAGAGCACCCCGATGGCGCCGGCCATGGCGGTGGGCAGGTCGGCGCGGCGGCTCATCAGCGCCGCCACGTCGCAATAGGCGTTGGCGCCGCCCCAATGGTTGTAGGCATGGTAGGTGTTGGTCGCGAGCACGAACGCCGCCTTGGCGCGGCGGACGCCGGTCGGCGGCTTCACGACGATGAAGTGGTGGCTTTCATCTCCGGCCGCGTCGGTGAGCTGGACGTCGTAGTAGCCGCTCGACCAGTCGCCGACCTCGATCTCGAGGGCGACCGGCCAACCGCAGCCATCTCGGTCGGCTTGCGCAGGCGTCGGATGATCGCCGACCGCAAGCCCTTCGCGCCGCAGCACCACCTCGCGGCCCGCGCCGATACGGGCGATCTCCAGGATGCAGGGGCCGGCCGAGCCGCTCGCATGCAGCGCGAACCGCTCCCCGGGCCGGACGCTCAGACGATCGGTGTAACAGGCAAGCATCGCTTATCACTTTAGCGGCGCCCCACCTCTGCGGAAGTGGGCCTTCGAGGACGACTCAGACCCTTACGAAGATCTCGGCGCTCTTAGCGACGCACTCCGGCGGCAACCGACCTTTCTTGCCCGTGCGTGCGTAGCCCATCTCTTCCATCACCTCCGCGATCAGGAAACCTGCCCAGTTCGTAGTATCACTGCCCCCGTAATCCTGACCGAGCCTCTCCTGGATGAGCGGATCGACGCCCGCTAGAGCGGCCAAGCCCTTTTCCGCGGACGCCTTGGCTGCGGCCCGTCCGGGAGAGGAGCGAACGACGTCCTCGATCTCTCGTATGATCGGGTGTTCGCGGGGTAAGCCGCCTCCAATGCGGCCCAGCAAATGGTGTTGGCTAAGAAGCTCGATGACAGCTTTCGCCTCGGGCGTGCCCTGCTTCAGCGCGTTGCCGTAGAGCACGTACCGCTGCTCCATCGTCATAGCTTTCAGTTGCTCGACAGTAAGCGGCTTTGCCATGTCGGCCCCCTGTGGCGGTCGCTCTAATCCTTAGCGCGCTCCATATATTCTCCCGTTTCGGTGTTCACCACCACCCGGGTGCCGGCGGTGATGTAGGTGGGGATCATGATGCGGCCGCCGTTGGAGAGCGTCGCGGGCTTGTAGGAGCCGGACGCGGTCTGGCCCTTCACCACCGGCTCGGTCTCGGTGATCTCCAGCGTCACCCGCGCCGGCAGCTCCATGGAGATCGGCACACCCTCGTGGGTGGAGATGTGCACCAGCATGCCGTCCTGCAGGTAGTTGGACATGTCGCCGACGATCTCGGCTGGGACGGCCACCTGGTCGTAGGTGCTGGGCTCCATGAAGTGATAGCCGTCGCCGTCGTGGTAGAGAAACTGGTACTCCCGCTCGTCCACGAAGGCGCGCTCCACCTGTTCGGTGGTGCGGTAGCGCTCCGACACCTTCACCCCGTCGGAAATGCGGCGCATGTCGAGCTGGGTCACCGGCGTGCCCTTGCCGGGATGGATGTTCTGGGCGGTCAGGACCACGTAGAGCTTGCCGTCGAGATCGACGACGCTGCCTTTGCGGAGCGAGCTGGCGGCGACTTTCAAAAGCGGACTTCCTCGAGACTTTGGCGCGCCTAGATTCGATGGCTGGGCGCGATGTTGCCGGCTCGCCTATCGCAATCGGCGCGGCTAAGCCAGAGACTTGCCATGCGGCTTGGACGCCCAGGCGACGTCTGGCTGTTCCATCCGGCCCGCCAGGGCGTGCTATGAGGCGCCCCGTGACCACCCCCGCCCCCTCCCGCTGGTGGCGCGCCGACATCCACCAGGATCGCCGGCCGCGCCTGATCGCCCGCAACGCGATCGCCCGCGCCGTACGCGGCTGGTTCGAGGCGCGGGACTTCGTCGAGGTCGAGACGGCGGCGCTGCAGGTCTCGCCCGGCAACGAAACCCACCTGCACGCCTTCGCCGCCGAGCTGGTCGAGCCCTCCGGCGAACGCTCGACCCGCTATCTGCACACCTCGCCGGAGTTCGCCTGCAAGAAGCTGCTGGCGGCGGGCGAGCCGCGGCTCTTCACCCTGGCCCGGGTATGGCGCAACCGCGAGCGCGGCCCGCTGCATGCGCCCGAATTCACGATGCTGGAGTGGTACCGGGCCGAAGCGCCCTACGAAGCGCTGATGGACGACTGCGCAAGTCTGCTCGCGCTCGCGGCCGAGACGGCGGGGGCGCGCCGGTTCGAGTGGCGCGGCCAGGCCTGCGACCCTTTCGCGGCGCCGGCGCGGATCACCGTGACCGAGGCGTTCGAGCGTTTCGCCGGCGTCGACTTGATGGCGAGCCTGCCGGCGGGCGGCGAGCCGGATCGCGAGGCGCTGGCGGCCGGGGCGCGGGCGGCGGGCCTGAGGGTCGCCGCCGACGACGCCTGGTCCGACATCTTCAGCCGGGTGATCGCGGCGAAGGTCGAGCCGGCGCTGGGCATGGACCGGCCGACGATCCTCTACGAGTACCCGATCGTCGAGGCGGCGCTCTCGCGACCGAAGCCGGGCGATCCGCGGGTCGCCGAGCGGTTCGAGCTCTATGCCTGCGGAGTGGAGCTGGCCAACGCCTTCGGAGAGCTCACCGACGTCGCCGAGCAACGGCGGCGCCTGGTGGCGCAGATGGCCGAGAAGGCGCGGCTCTACGGCGAGCGCTATCCGATCGACGAGGATTTCCTGGCGGCCCTCGGGCGGATGCCGCCGGCCAGCGGCGCCGCGCTGGGGTTCGACCGGCTGGCGATGCTGGCCACCGGCGCGGCGAGGATCGAGGACGTGTTGTGGACGCCTTGACCCGCACCTTGCGCAGCCCCGAGGAACTGGCGGACGCGGGTCTGATCGCGCCGGACCGCTTGCCGGCCCTGAGCGCGGTCGCCGCGCGCTACGCCGTAGCGCTGACGCCGGCGATGGCCGCGTTGATCGACCCGGCGGACCTCACCGATCCCATCGCCCGCCAGTTCCTGCCCAGCGAGGCGGAGCTGGACGCGGCGCCGGGCGAGTCCGCGGACCCTATCGGCGACGCCGCCCACAGCCCGGTTCCCGGCGTCGTGCACCGCTACCCCGATCGCGCGCTGCTGAAGGTGACCCACAGCTGCGCCGTGTACTGCCGCTTCTGCTTCCGGCGCGAGATGGTGGGGCCGGGCGGCGACTCGATCCTGTCCCCCGCCGCGCTGGATGCGGCGCTGGCCTATATCGCCGCACGCCGCGAGATCTGGGAGGTGATCCTCACCGGCGGCGACCCGCTGATGCTCTCGCCCCGGCGGCTCGGGGCGGTCATGGATCGTCTGGCGGCCATCGATCACGTCAAGATCGTGCGCTTCCACACCCGCGTGCCCGTCGTGGATCCGGACCGCATCACGGCCGGCCTCGCCCGAGCTCTGAGGCGGCCGGGCAAGACGTCCTACGTCGCGATCCACGCCAACCATCCGCGCGAGCTGACGACCGCCGCCCGCGCCGCCTGCGGCCGCCTTGCCGACGCCGGCATGCCGCTGCTGGGCCAGACCGTGCTGCTCGCCGGCGTCAACGACGACGCGGCGACGCTGGAGGCGCTGATGCGCGCCTTCGTCGAGGCGCGGATCAAGCCCTACTACCTGCACCACGGCGACTTCGCGCCCGGCGCCGGCCACTTCCGCACCAGCCTCGCCGCCGGGCAGGCGCTGATGCGGGCCTTGCGCGGACGGGTCTCGGGCGTCGCGCAGCCGACCTACGTCCTCGACATCCCCGGGGGCTACGGCAAGGTCCCCGTCGGCCCCGGTTACCTTGCCGGCGATCTCGATGGGTGCGTGCAGGTCGAGGATCCGTGGGGAAGAATGCACGTGTATCCTCCAACCTAGCGTTCGCCAGACGCCCCCTCCACCATCCTTCGGATGGTCCCCCTCCCCCGCTTTGCGGGTGAGGAGAGGGTTTGCGCAAACCTCACTCCTCACCCGTGTAGCGAAGCGGAACGGGGGAGGTGGCGCGCGGAGCGTGACGGAGGGGGCGTTCGAGCTGCGCGCTACCGGCCTCGGAACCCCAGCCCGACCAAATACACCTCCGAGCTCTCGGCGCGGCTGGCCTTGGGCTTGAGCGTCCGCACCTCGGTGAAGTCGCGCTTGAGCTCGGCGATCAACGCCGCGGTTTCGCCGCCCTGGAAAGCCTTGGCGACGAGTGCGCCTCCAGGCTTCAGCGTGGTCCGGGCGAAATCCGCGGCCGCTTCGACGAGGCCGACGATGCGAAGGTGATCGGTCTGGCGATGGCCGATGGTGTTGGGCGCCATGTCGGAGAGGATCAGGTCCGGCGCCCCGCCGAGCAGCGCAGCCAGGCGCTCGCCGCGGCCGGGCTCGGTAAAGTCGCCCTGCACGATGATCGCCGGGGGCAGCGGCTCCACGGGCAGCAGGTCGATTCCCACCAGCCTTCCCGCGCCGCGCTGGGCGAGCACCTGCAGCCAGCCGCCGGGGGCGCAGCCGAGGTCGATGACCCGCGCGCCCCGCCGGATCAGATGCAGCCGGTCGTCGATCTCTGTCAGCTTGAAGGCCGCCCGGGAGCGGTAGCCCTTGGCCCTGGCCTCCGCGGCGAACGGGTCGTTGATCTGCCGCTCCAGCCAGGCCTGCGAGGAGGCGGAGCGTTGCTTGGCGGTCTTCAACCGCTGCGGCAGCGCGCGGCCGTCGCCGCCGGTCGGAGGGCGCACCATGCGCTTGCGGGGGGGCTCGTCCACCTGGCTCTAGCGGCGACCGCGGCGACGGCGTCCGCGGCGGCGGCGGTCGTGCATCAGCGAGAGCAGCATGCCCTCCCGCAGTCCCCGGTCGGCGACCCGAACCCTCCGGCAGGGCCAGACCTCCTGCACCGCCTCCAGGATCGCCGCCCCCGCCAGCACCAGGTCGGCGCGATCCGGACCGATGCAGGGTTCGGCCGCGCGCCTGGCGTGGCTCATGTCCGCCAAGCGCCGCCGCACCGCCTCGCATTCGTCGCGCGTCATCCAGAGGCCGTCCACCTTGGCCCGCTCGTACCGGGCGAGGCCGAGGTGCAACCCGGCGAGGCTGGTGATCGCGCCGGAGGTGCCGATCAGGTGTGTCAGGCCGGTGTCGAACACGCCCCGCAGGCGCTCGGCGCTGGCGAAGGCGGCGATAGGCGCCTTCATCGCCTCCACCATGGCGCGGAACCAGTCTTCGCTCGCCGCGGACCCTTCCGGAAACCGCTCGGCCAGGGTCACCACGCCTTGCGGCACCGAGAGCCAGGCGGCGATCGGGGGGATGCGGCCGGGCGAAGGCCTGCCGCGCAGATCGAGCCAGGCGAGTTCGGTCGAGCCGCCGCCAACGTCCAGCACCAGCACCGCATCGGCGTCCGGGTCGATAAGGTTGGAGCAGCCGGCCACCGAGAGCCGCGCTTCCTCCCGGGGCGTGATCACGTCGAGGCTGATGCCCGTGCGCGCCTGCACCGTCGCCAGAAATTCGGCCCCGTTCTGCGCCGAACGGCAGGCCTGGGTGGCGATGGCCCGCACCCGCACGGGGGAGCGGCGGCGGATTTTGTCGGCGCAGATGTCCAGCGCCGCGATCGCCCGCTCCATGGCGGCGTCGCTGAGTCGTCCCGACTGGCTGAGTCCTTCGCCGAGTCGCACGATCCGCGAATAGGCGTCCACGACCCGGAAGCCTTTCGCCGTCGGCGTGGCGATCAGCAGGCGGCAATTATTGGTGCCGAGGTCGAGCGCCGCGAAATGCGCCTGTGGGCGCGCGGGGCCGCGGGACAAGCTCGGCCCGTCGGGCGCAAGTGCCTCAGCCATAAGGGTTTTCACACGCACTCGAGACCAGTGACATCGCGCGACCGACCCTCGGTGTATCGGACCCAGGGCTTAGCATCACCACTACGCGACTGAAAGGCGCACCTTGCCGAGCGGCGCGAACCCTCTACGTTCATCCTCCAGTCAGGGGTTCGGGCGCACCATTATCGTCATGATTACGCGACTCACATCCGATAAGGGGAAGTTGGAGCCTCCGCCGTTCCGTCTTGCCAAGTTCGGCATCGGACAGGTGGTGAAGCACCGTGTGTTCGCTTTCCGCGGCGTGATCTTCGACGTCGACCCCGTGTTCGCCAACACGGAAGATTGGTGGTTGGCGATCCCGGCCGAAGTGCGCCCGCGCAAGGACCAGCCGTTCTATCACCTGCTGGCCGAGAACGACGAAGGCGGCTACGTCGCCTACGTCTCCGAGCAGAACCTGGTGCCCGACACCACGGGCGAACCGGTGGGCAATCCATCGACCAGCCTGATCTTCGACAGCTTCATCGACGGACAGTACCACCTGCGTCCCCGCATCACGCACTGACCTCGCCGGGCGCCGGTTCGCCGTCCCTGGTGTCGGTCAGGCGACGGGGGATGAACAGCAGCGTGGGCACGATCAGGGCGTAGACGCCGATCGTCGCCCAGATCGCCGTGGTCAGCCCGCCTTGCGTTTCATAGAGCCAAGCGCCCCAGACATCGCCGCCGCGGATAGCGATCCAGTACATCGACCAGAGCAGCATCATCATCGTGCCCTGCAGGCGCGGCGGACAGGCGCGGATGGTGATGTCGGTGAACGCCACCTGCCCGATGCCGGCCACCAGGCCGATCGGGACCGCGGCGATAAACGCCTCGCGCATGGTGTGCACGAAGAGCAGCGGCGCCCATTGCGGCACGGCGACGATCGCGCCCCACCACAGCAGGGTGCGCAGCCGCACGCGCTGGCAGAGCCACCCGTAGGCGGCCATCGAGGGCAGGATGGAAGCCCAGAAGATGGCGTACCAAAGACCGACGTCGGAGTCGGAAGCATGCAGGTGGTTGGCGAGATGGTACTGCAGCGCCGCGCCGCCGGCCGGCCCGAACTGCCATAGCAGCTGGATGATCAGCGGCGCATAGATCGGCGTGCAGCGCAGCAGCCGTCCGACGTCCTCGACGAGGCTCGTTCGCGGGCTTTCGATCGTCGCGGCGTCGAAGAGCCGGCGCGGCCCGACCGCGCCGAACAGGGCGACACCGAGCATCAGCGCCGCCCCGCCCAGGAACAACAGCCGCGCGGCCATCACCACGCCCTGCAGCTCGAGCAGGCTCGAGAGGAAGCCGCCGGCGACGAAGGCGGCGATGCCCGGGACGAGGCCGGCGAGGTTGATCGTCGTGCTGGTCTGTCCAGGAATCGCGTGCTCTTGGGCGATCTGCGAGGAGAGGCCCTGCGTGGCGCTCCAGGCCGCCTGGACGCCGGCTGTCACCAGCAAGCATCCGACCAGCAGCACGGGGTAGCTCGGCGGCAGGAAGGCCAAGGCAAGATAGAGCCCGGCCGTCAGCAGTCCGAACAGCACCAGGTGGCCGCGATCGCCCTTGCCGGCCGGGCTCCAACGGTCGCGCATCACGCCGAAGACGAACGACAGATAGAGCGGCGCGCCGGCCCAGAAGTTGAATCCCGCGAGGCCCTGGGCGGTCAGGTGCAGCCGGTTCTTCAGGAAGAACAGGATCGGCAGCCCGATGAAGCCGGCGCTCGGCGCGGCGAACTGCAGAAGCAGCATGACCGCCGCCGCCGCCATCAGAATCTTCAGGCGCTCCGCCGGCGCGAGCATGATCGCAGGCGCCGCCGCGTCGCCCGCCGCCTCGGCCGTCAACGGCTCCGCCGCCATGGTCGCCCTCCCGCCAGACCTGGCCGAGCCTGGAGCAAATTCCGACGAGCGGCAAAGCCTGTTCGGCTCAGAAGTCCTTGTGCCATTGGACCTCGACCTGGGAGTCGCCGCCGCTGCCGGCGATCCTGGAGATGATCGACAGGTCCTTGCGCACGCGCCAGTCGACTTCGCCCGACGGACCTTGTCGCCCGCCGCCGGTGAGCTCCAGATAGACGCTGTCGGTGACGTACTTGCCGCCCGAGACCGCGAAGCCGCCTTGCTCGCCGGCGCCCATGGCCAGCCGGTCGAGGTGGGCGAAGCTCTTGAGGTTGCCCAGCACGTCGAAGCCGGAGCCGCCCGCGAGCGTGCTGACCGCCGAGGCCAGCTCGGCCGCGTCGCCGGCGCCGAGCTGCGAAGCCGACGTTCCGAACAGCACCTGCGACAGCACCTCGTCGCTGGGCAGCACCGGCGTCGAGGTCAGAGTGATCTTCGGCTTGGCCGCCGTGCCCTCGATGCGGATGACGGCGGTCAGCGACGGATCCTCGCGCGTCGCGGTAAGGTCGAGGAAGATCTGATCGGGCGTGGCGGCCAGGCGCACCACCCCGCGCGTGTCGAACAAGAAGCGCTTGCCGGCGAAGTCGTAGTCGCCACGCACGACCTTGGCCGTGCCGCTCAGCACCGGGCTTGCGGTGTCGCCGGTGACGTGCGCGTCCAGCGCAAGCTCGACGTTCAGACCCCGGCCCTTGATGAAGACGCGCCCGGGCGCCTTGAGCGTCACGTCGAGCGCGACGGCGGGCGCGTGGGCGTTCACCGCCTGCAAGTGACCGCCGGTTCCGGGCGGGCGGTTGATCTCGACGACATCCATCATGGTGACGCCGGAGGGCGTCGGCGGGTTGGCGGCGACGTCGGCTCGGTCGATGGAGAGGGCGCCGGTGAGCTTCACGCTGCCGTCGGCGGCGCGGCTGATCGTGGCCTCGCCGCTCGCAGCGGCGGTGGCGACGTCATTGTCGATCAGGCGGAACCCCTTGAGGTCCAACTTGAAGCTGGACGCCCCGGCCCGCTCGAGGCTGATCCGGCCGGACCCGTTCACCTCGCCGCCCCCGCCGTCCTGGCCGGAGAACTGGCTGACGTCGATGGCGTCCCGATCGAGGCTGGCGGCCAGCGTCACGCCGCGCAGCTTCAGCCCCGTCTCGGAATCGCTGAACTCGCCGCCCTGGATCGCCGCCTGCCCCTGCGGCCGCGGATCGGCGAGGGAGCCGGCCAAGACGACGTGGGCATGGGCGACGCCGCCCAGGCTGCGGTCGCCGCCAAGCAGCAGGTCCCAGAGCGGCTTGATCTCCCCGTCGGCTGAGAGTTCGCCCTGCATCGGCGCGGTGCGTACGAGCGCGATGCGGAACGGCGCCGCCGACGTCTGGGCCGGGAGGACGAGGTGCGCCTTGCTGGTCAGGCCGCCCTGCCCGTCCCCAAGCTGAGCATCGACGGTGAGCGCGCCAGCCGCCAGTTCGGCGTCGACATCGCCGCTGAGGGTCGGCTGGCCCTTGGCGCCGCGCTCGCCGGCGTTGGACAGTTTCGCGCGGAGTTTTCCCGCGAGCTTCGGCCCCTCGCCCTGCACCGCGAGGTTCGCGTCGAACTGCCCGGTGAAGTCCGGCTCCAGGAACCCAAGGGCGACGCT
>DATJRL010000119.1:0-2051 GCA_035504785.1 Caulobacteraceae bacterium | reverse complement strand
CGCGCCCTAGGCGCCTCAGGCTCACAGGTGTTCCCGCAATACTTCGCCCTGCTCTCCGCGTGGTTGCTCGACGCGTCGGGCGTCGAGCCTTTCCCCTCGCCGCACCCGTTCGAGACCGTGAAGGCGAGCCCCGCCGGGCCGTCGCATCCGGACCTCTTCCTGCTGTGCTCCTCGGAGGACAGCGCCCGCTTCGCCGGCATGGCAGGGGTGGGCATGGTGTTCGCCGAGTTCATCGCCCGCGCCGATGGCGGCCCGGCGGTCGCCGCCTACCGCGACGCCTTCCGGCCATCGATCTATCGCGCCGAACCGATGGCCGGCGTCGCCACGATCGCGCTCGCCGCCGACACCGCCGAGGAAGCCGACCGGCTCGCCGCCCTGATCCCGCGTCCGCCGCCCCGCCCCGGCGAGCCGCCCGAGGGCGAGCGCTTCATTCGCCGCTTCCGCGGCGACGGACCCTCGGTGCGAGCCTACCTCGCCGAAAAACTTAAAAAGACCGGCGCCGACGAACTCTTCGTCCTCACCCCCGGCCCGACCCTGACTTCCCGCATCCGGTCGCTGGAGCTTGTGGCCGAGGCCTGGGCGCCGGCCGAACCTGTCTAGCCTGCCGCCGACTTCGGCAGTGACGGCGCCCGATCGTCACCTCGCGGCCAGTTGGTCGATATATTGGCCGGCGGAACGGGGAGGGTCTTCAATCCAAAGCCAAGGACGCAGGAGAGGCAGATGACCAAGACCGTTGCAGACGTGCTTGTCGGGACGCTCGAAAAGATCGGCGTCGCACAAGTCTTCGCCTTGATCGGCGACTCGCTGAACCCGCTGGCGGACGCGGTGCGCCGCAGCTCGATCGAGTGGATCGGCGTGCGGCACGAGGAAGGCGCGGCGCTGGCCGCCTGCGGCCAAGCCAAGCTCACCGGCCGCCTGGCGGTCTGCGCGGGCACCACCGGCCCAGGCAGCACCCATCTCGTCGCGGGGCTCTATGAAGCGAGCCGCGATCACGCGCCGGTCCTGGCGCTCTCCGGCGACATGCCGCGGCAATTCCAAGGAACCGACTATATCCAGCAGACCAAACCCGATCTCCTGTTCCGGGACGTCGCGGTCTATACCGAGACCATCGCCTCGCCAGCGCAGGCGCCCGCCGTAATCCATCAGGCGATCGCCGCAGCTTACGCGGGGCGCGGCGTCGCCCATCTGACGCTGCCTCAGGACGTGCTCAGCGCCGCGGCCCACGGCGACGTGTCCAGCCTGGCGACCCTGAAGCCGCGCCCGGAGATCGCCGCCAGCGAGAGCGATATCGCCGAAATCGCGCGCCGGATCGATGCGGCCGGCAGGGTGGTGATCATGTGCGGCAACGGCTGCCATGGCGCCGCCGACGAGCTGCGCGTCCTTTCCGACCGGCTCGAGGCGCCGTTGATCCATTCTGTGAAGGGCAAGGACATCATGCCCTACAACAGCCCGCGTTGGATGGGCGGCATCGGCATGATCGGAAGCAAAGCCGTCTACGACGCGGTCATGACCTGCGACCTCCTCTTGATGGCCGGCACGGACTACCCCTATTCGAACTTCCTGCCGACCAGGACCGTCGTCGTCCAGATCGACGAACGGCCGGAGGCGCTGGGTCGGCGCGCGCCGACCGTCTTCGGCGCGGTCGGCTCCGTGCGGCCGACGCTGAAGCTGCTGCTCGACCGGATCGCGGCGAAGACGGACACCGCCTTCTTCGACGAGGTGACCAGAGCGCGCCGCAAGTGGGACGAGATGCTGGACCGCCAGTCGGACCCGGCGCGCAGCGAGAGCCGCCTCCACCCGCAGGCGGTGGCCCGGGCGGTCGGCGACCTCGCCCAGCGCGACGCGGTGTTCACTTTCGACACCGGCCTCAACACGCTCTGGTCGGCCAACTGGATCCGCCAGAGCGGCTTGCAGCGGATCATCGGCTCGTTCAACAACGCCGCTGTCGGCACCGCGCTCGGGCAGGCCAACGGCATCCAGGCCATCGACCGCTCTCGCCAGGTCATCGCGCTGTGCGGCGACGGCGGCTTCAACATGCTGATGTGCGAGTT
>DATJRL010000118.1:0-2621 GCA_035504785.1 Caulobacteraceae bacterium | reverse complement strand
GCGTGTAGCCCTTGGTCGACAGCCCCGGCCGGTGAAACGTCAGCCCCGTCGGACGGTTGACGGACCATCCCATGTACTTCGCTCCGGTGATTGGCCCGCGGACGCCGCTTCGGCGGGCGAGCGCGCTGTCTAGCCCACGCCGCTGTGGGGCGGAAGCGATGCTTCGTCCAGCGCCCGCAGCAGCGGCTCGAGCTGCGCCTCGTAGCGTCGCCATCGCTGGAGCGAGGTGGTGAAGATCGGCTGGCGCACCTGGGCGGAGCTGGCGGTGCGGACGGGCGTGCGGGCGGCGTGGAAGGCGAGGCAGGCGTCGTCCCAGGCCAGGCCGCAGGCCTCGGTCACCAGCCAGCGGATGCGGCTTTGGGGATCCGTCACCAGCGCCTCGTGACCCACGTCGATCACCCGGCCGGGCAGCACCTTCGCCCAGTGCGCCATCATCCGGCGATACCCCGCGTATTCGGCGGCGATGCCTTCGAGGTCGTACAGCGTCTCGCCGCCGTGGACGAAGAGCTGGCGATAGCAGGAGAGGCAGGTGTCGACGGGGTCGCGCACGCTGTGCAGGATCACGGCGCGCGGGAACATCAGCGCGATGGCGCCTACGTACAGGTAGTTCTCCAGCGTCTTGTCGACGGCGCGCAAATCGTCGCGCCACCGGCGCTCGCGCCAGCCCTTGAGCGCCCGGCGGGCGAGGCCGCGGAAGTCGGGCTCGGCCCCAGCCTGCGCCGCTCCGGCCTCCAGCAAGCGCGGCAGCACCGCGCTCTCGCCCAGGGCCTGGACGCGGGGATGCGCGCCCAGGATCTGCTCGATCAGGGTCGAGCCGGAGCGCGGCATGCCGACGATGAAGATCGGCGCAATGCTGGCGACGCCCTCGCCGGCGTGGCGGGCGACGAAGTCCGGCGTGAACACCGCGCGCACCGCTTCGGCGGCGCGCCGATGCGCGGCCAACACCGCGGCGGGGCGCGTGGCCGGCGGGCCGGCGTCGAGCTGGTCGTGCTTCAGCCGGTTGCCGGCGGCGAAGGCGGCGAACGCGGCCTCGTCGCGGCCGCGGCGCTCCAGCGCCTCGCCCAGCGCGAACGCCAGGCCGATGCGGGCGTCGGGATCGGTGTCGGGGCTCTCGGCGGCGGCCTGCATCGCGGCGAGGTCCTCGTCGGCGATCTCGGCAGGCGCCAGGAGCGCCAGGCGGGTCAGGGCCCAGAGCCGGGTCGCGGGATGTTCGGCCAGGCGCCGATGCTGCTGGGCGGCCTCGGCGGTGCGACCGAGCATCGCGAGGATGATCGCCAGGTTGCGACGCGGCTCGATCGCCTCGTCACGCAGCGCCAGGGCGCGCTCGTACGCGGACGCCGCTTCGTCCCACAGCTCCAGCGTCTGGGCGATGGCGCCGAGGTTGCCCCAGGCGTCGAAGAGGCCGGGCGCCAGGCGGGTCACGCGGCGCAGACGGGGCAGGGCGCGCTCCGGGCGGCCAAGCTGCACGTCGATGGTGGCGAGAGAGGCGGCCGGCCGGAAATCGTTCGGCGCGGCCCGCTCGGCGCGTTCGTAGAGCTTCGCCGCCTCGGCCAGGCGCCCCGCGACCGCGTGGGCGGCCGCCTCGTCGAGCAGACGTGGCACGTCGGCGCGAGCCTTGGAGAGGCTCAGAGGCCGTTTGGAAAAAGACGGCATGGCTTGGTTTGCGTGGTTCGAGACGCTCGCTGGCGCGAGCCCTCACCATGACGGAGATGTATGGATTGCACAAATACGCGTCATGCTGAGGAGCGGCCCGCCAGGGACGGGTCTCGAACCACGCGTCGGCGCCAATGCTGGAGCGCGTTGAGATCAAACGGCATCACCCCGGTTCCGTCACCCCGGACAAGCCGTCGTCAGACGGCGCCGATCCGGGGCCGGAAGCGCCGTTACCGAACTCGAGGGGCGTCTCGGAACCGGAGGGTCCGGCCCCGGCTCTCCACCGCTTCGCAGCTCCGGCCGGGGTGACGGAACGGATGCGGTTCAGTCCAGCTTCAACCCGCGCTAGCCGCCTCATCCCAGCCGAGCCAGCGGCCCGGCCGGGACCGGAGCGTCCGCGCCTTACTGCCAGCGATACTGCAGCTGGAGGCCGAAGGTGCGCGGCGCGGTGAGCAGCGGGTCGGTGATGATGTTCTCGGTCTTGCCGTAGTAACCCTCACCCAACAGCAAGCCGCCGGCGCCGTCGTAGCCCGTCGTGTTGAACAGGTTGTTGCAGAACAGGTTGATATTATAGCGGTTGTTGGCGCCGGTCCACCCCAGCAACACGTTCACTTGGGTGTACTGTGGCTGCAGGGAATAGTACCGATTGAAGACCGAGTCGTAGGTGTTGTCCTTCCAGATTATGCTGCCGGACAGGGCCAGCTTCCCAGGGTCGAAGTGCCAAGTGTAGATCGCGTTGAGCGACACCTTGTTCGGCGTCGCGCCAGGGATCGTCTGGCCCTCGATGTTCTGCGAGCCGGCCGGGGAGCCGGCGGGGCAGTTGGTGTTCGCGCCAGGAAGTATCGCCAATGGATCGACTGTATCCTCGACGCAGGCTGACTTGATGATCTTGGCGCTGAGATAGGAATAGCTGAGGTTGAAACTCAGGTCAGCGGTTGGTCTCCAGGTCCCCCAAAGTTCAAGACCAT
>DATJRL010000117.1:0-6273 GCA_035504785.1 Caulobacteraceae bacterium | reverse complement strand
GCCGACGGCGCCGAGGGCCTGTCTCGTCCTCGCCCACGGCGCTGGCGCGAGCATGACGCACAAGTCCATGGCCGCCATCGCCGATGGCCTGGAGGCGCGGGGCGTCGCGAGCCTGCGCTACCAGTTCCCTTACATGGAGCGGGGCGGTAAGCGGGTGGACCCGCCGCCGGTGGCGCACGCCGCGGTGCGGGCGGCCGTCGCTGAGGCCGCCAGGCGTGCCGGCGGGGCGCCGCTGTTCGCGGGCGGCAAGTCGTTCGGCGGGCGCATGACGTCGCAAGCCCAGGCGATCGAACCATTGCCCGCCGTGCGCGGTCTCGTCTTCTTTGGCTTCCCCCTGCACCCCGCCGGCAAGCCCGGGATCGAGCGGGCGACTCACCTGGCGCGGGTGGCGATCCCCATGCTGTTCCTGCAGGGGACCAAGGATACGCTGGCCGACCTCGATCTGCTGCGAGGCGCCGTCGCGGGGCTTGGCGACCGGGCGCGGCTGGAGCTGGCCGAGGACGCCGACCACGCTTTCCATGTCCCCGCCAAGACCGGCCGCAAGGACGTCGACGTGCTGGCGGGGCTGCTTGACGCAGCGGCGGACTGGATGGTCACGACGGGTGCAGAAACAGCCCGATCGTGAGGGCGACGCCGAGGATCACCACGCCGACGCGCAGCGCCCGCTCGTTGACGAAGCGCAGCATCCAGGCGCCGCCTTGACCGCCCGCGATGGCGCCGGCGCCCAGGACCGCCGCCTTGAGCCAGGCGACGTCGTGCGAGAAGACGAAGATCGCCACCGCGGAGGCGTTCATCACGCCGGCGAGCACGTTCTTGGTTGCGCCGGCGGCGCGCACCGGCAGGCCGGCGGCTGTGAGCGCCGCCAGCATCAGGAACCCGATGCCGCCGCCGAAGTAGCCGCCATAGATGGCGATCAGGAACTGGATGCCGGCCGCGGCAATCGGGCCTAGCGACACCCGCTCGTCCGACGGCTTGCGCAGGAAGCTGCCCCACGCGAACGCCGCCGTCGCGAACAGCACCAGCCAGGGGACCAAGCGGCCGAAGAAGCTCGGCGGCGTCGCCAGCAGCAGGAACGCGCCCAGCACGCCGCCCACGAGGCTGAGGCCGAAGAGGATCCGGAACGACAAGCCCTCGGCGCCCGAGACCATGCGCCGTCCGGCGAGTCCGGTCGTTACCTGGCCGGGGAAGAGCGCGATCGTGGAGGTGATGTTGGCCGCGCGGGCGTCGAGGCCCGACAGGATCAGCACCGGCAGGGTGACGAAGGAGCCGCCGCCGGCCAGCGCGTTCTGAACGCCGGCCCAGAGCCCGGCCAGTGCGAGAAGTCCCCAGAGCGCCGTCATCGGCGCCCTATGGCCCAGCCGCGGCGGTCAGGAAAGCCATGTGACGTCGCTTGTCCGGCGTGGCGCTTGGCGGCGACCGCGACGCGGGCCTAGGGTGATCGCATGGCCGACCAGGTGCTGGAGGATCTGACAGCGCTGCTCCCGCCGTTGCTGCGGGCGCTGGAAGGGCTGGGCTTCATTCAGCGCTACCTCGATCCGCCGCGACTGCCGCGAGTCCTGCAGGCGGTGGGCGAGCCGGAGGTCGACCTGGCGGCCGAGCGGCCGCGGCTCGAGGGTTGGCCCGAACCGTTGCTCCAAGTGCGCGACCGGCTCGCGTCAGCCTCGGACTCGGCGCTGGCCGCCTATGCGAGCCTGCGCGAGGCGACGACCGGCGAAAGCTACGATCTGCGCGAGGTGTCCCGCGCCCTGCGCCCCGTCACCCGGGCGCAGGAGACCCTGTACCCCCTCGCCGCCGGCCTGCCGCCGATCAGTCGCTACTTCATGATCCCGGGCGCTCGCGACGATCGCGAGCTGATCTCGCGCCTCGCCGGGGAGCCCGAGCACGAGGAGGTCGGCGTCTCGCACGAGGGCGGCGAGCCGGGCGCGCGCGGCGCCTGGTCTTCCTACGCGCCGGAATACTACACGCCCGACCGCGCCTGGCCGCTGGTGGTGGCGCTGCACGGCGGTTCGGGGAACGGCCGCGCGTTCCTTTGGAGCTGGTTGCGGGACGCGCGCAGCCTCGGCGCCATCCTGATCGCTCCGACGGCCGTCGGCGACACCTGGGCGTTGAACGGACCGGACCCCGACACGCCGAACCTGATGGCGATCCTCGACGAGGCCAAGCAGCGCTGGAACATCGACGAGCGCCGGGTGCTGCTGACCGGCATGAGCGACGGCGGCACCTTCAGCTACGTGTCCGGCCTGCAGGACTCGCCGTTCACCCATCTGGCGCCGGCCTCCGCCTCGTTCCACCCGATCCTGGCGGCGATGGCGGATGCGGATCGGGTGCGCGGATTGCCGATCCACATCACGCACGGCGCGCTCGACTGGATGTTCCCGGTCGAGATGGCCCGCCAGGCCCGAGACGCGCTCGCCGACGCCGGCGCCGAGGTCACCTACCGCGAGATGCCCGACCTCGCTCACACCTACGCCCGCGAGGTGAACCCGGACGTGCTGGCCTGGATGGCGGCGCGGTAGCCTCCCCCAAGTCCTTCCCCCAACAGTGTCATCCCGGACAAGCGGCGCAGCCGCGCCGATCCGGGATCTCCTTTGCACGCAGGCGACGAGGAGATCCCGTATGAGTCCGCGTAGCCTGTCCTCGGGCCGACCTTCGGTCGGTCCCGGGGGCGGCTCTCCGGGATGACATGGTGTTGGGTTGCCCGGCGTCAGGCTTTCGTGCCTAGCTGGCTGGAAAAGCGCCTAGGGACGCATGCCAGGATGGCGGAGGATTTCCGCGCGCGGGCCAAGCTGTGGCCCAAGGGACGGCTCTACGAGGACTTCCAGGTCGGCGAGGTGCGCCAGCACCACTGGGGCCGAACGATTGCGCTGTCCGACACCCTGCTCTTCACCACCCTCACTCTGAGCTTCAATCCGCTCTACTCCAACCGCGCCTTCGCCGAGGCCCATGGCCATCCCGACATCGTGGTGAATCCGCTGCTGGTGTTCAACACGGTGCTGGGCATGAGCGTGGAGGACAACAGCGAGATCGGCGGGCCGTTCGTGGGCGTCGGGGCGCTGACCTACCGCCAGCCGGTTTACCCCGGCGACACGCTCACCGCCCGCTCCATCACCAAGGCCGCCCGGCTTTCGGCCAGCAACCCGGCCAACGGCATCGTCACCTGGCTCACCGAGGGCTTCAATCAGAAGGGCGAGCGGGTGATCGACTTCGAGCGCTCGAACCTGGTGCGGTTGCGCCATCCGCCGCAGCGGGAGACGGTGGCATGAGCCAGCCCAAGCTTTCGGAGCTCACCGGCAAGACCAACTACTTCGAGGATTTCGTGGTCGGCGAGGTGATCCGCCACGCCCGCGGCAAGACCGTCGAGGGTCTCGAGAACGTGCTGATCACCAATCTAGTCATGAACACCGCCCAATCGCACTTCAACGAGGACGCGATGAAGAACAGCCCCTATCACGGGCGGCTGTCCTACGGCGGGGTCAACTTCTCGCTCTGCATGGGGCTGGCGATGCAGGACTGCGGCGAGAACGCCCTGGCCGAGCTCGGCATGGACAATATCCGCCTGCAGAACCCGGTGGTGCACGGCGACACGCTCTACGCCTTCTCGGAAGTGCTCGCGAAGGCCGATGGCGAACGCGAGGACGCCGGCGTGGTCACCTTCCGGCATTACGGGGTCAACCAGCGCGACCAACAGGTGTTCCAGGGCGACCGCACCATGCTGATCAAGCGCCGCAGTCATTGGGGCGATCGATGAGCCGGAGGCGCCTACTCACCCCCTCCCCCTTGCGGGGAGGGGGCACGGGGTGGGGGTGCAGCCCTTCGGCCCGACGGCTAGCCCTTGACCGGATAAACTGCGTCGATTGCGCCGACGCCCCCATCCCCAACCCTTCCCCGCGAGGGGGAAGGGAGTCTTGGTTGCCGAAATGAGCGTCCCAACCGGTCCTTTGAAGGGTCTGAAGGTTCTGGACTTCACCCAGGCGCTCGCCGGCCCGTTCTGCACCCAGCAGCTCTCCGACCTGGGAGCGAGCGTGGTGAAGGTCGAGGCGCTGGATGGCGGCGACCTCACCCGCGGCTCCGGTCCGTTCCACGAGTCCGACCCGGAACATCGCTACTCGGGCTATTTCCAGTCGATCAACCGCGGCAAGCAGAGCCTGGCGCTCGACCTGAAGACCGCCGAGGGCGTCGAGATCGTCAAGCGGCTCGTCCCAACCTTCGACGTCGTGGTCGAGAACTTCCGGGTCGGGGTGATGGATCGGCTGGGGCTTGGCTACGAGACACTCGCCGCGCTCAATCCGAGGCTGGTCTATGCGGCCATCCGCGGCTTTGGCGATCCGCGCACGGGCCGCAGCCCCTATGTCGACTGGCCGGCCTACGACGTCGTCGCCCAGGCCATGGGCGGCATGATGGGGATCACCGGGCTGGCCGGCGGGACGCCGATCAAGATCGGGCCGGGTGTCGGCGACACGGTGCCGGCGCTCTATGCGGCGCTGGGCGTGGTCAGCGCCGTGCTGCACGCCCGCGAAACCGGCGAAGGCCAGTTCCTCGACGTGGCCATGGTGGACGCGGTGCTGGGCGTCAGCGAGCGCATCGTGCACCAGCACGCCTTCGGCCGCCTGACTCCCGGCCCCGAGGGCAACCACCACCCGTTCCTGCTGCCCTTCGGCATCTATCCGGCGTCGGACGGGTTCGTCGCCATCGCCTGTCCGGGAGATCCGTTCTTCCGCGCCCTGTGCGGCGCGCTTGGCGCGGCGGAGATGCTGGCGGAGCCGGAGATCGAGACGCGCCAGGCGCGCGCCGCCAACCGCGATCTGGTGATCGCGAAGCTCTCGGCGCTCACCGCGCGCTTCACCAAGGCCGAGTTGCAGGCGCGGCTGGGCGGGCTCGTGCCGTTCGGGCCGGTAATGAACGTCGCCGAGATCGCCCGCGACCCGCACTTCGCCGCGCGCGGCATGCTGGCCGAGATCGAGTTGCCTGGGTTCGATGCGCCGATGCGCGTCGCCGGCCAGCCGATCAAGCTCGCCAAGACCCCGTCCGCCGTGCGGGGCCGCGCGCCGGACCTGGGCGCGGACACCGAGGCGGTGCTGCGCGCCCATGGCGCCACCGACGACGACCTCGCGCGTTGGCGTTCGGCCGGCGCTCTCCTGGAGACCTGACGCCCATGAGCGGACTTGACCTGAGCCAACGTCCCATGCGCCTTCGCCGCTCGCAGCTTTCGGTGCCGGGCGTCAGCGAGAAGATGATCGCCAAGGCTTGCGCTTCCGAGGCGGACCACGTGTTCCTCGACCTCGAGGACGCCGTCGCGCCGTCGATGAAGCGCGGTGCGCGCAAGACGATCGTCGAGGGGCTGAACGGGCTCGACTGGGGTAGGAAGACGCGCTGCGTGCGGGTCAACGACGTCACCACCGAATGGTGCTTCGAAGACATCATCGAGGTCGTCGAGGGCGCGGGGAAGAACCTCGACACGATCATGCTGACCAAGGCGACGCGCGCCGCCGACGTGCAGTTCGTCGACCTGCTGCTCGGCCAGCTGGAGGCCAAGCTGAAGCTGCCGCGCCGGATCGGCATCGAGGTGCTGATCGAGGAGGCGGCCGGCCTGCAGCACGTCGAGGAGATCGCCGCCGCCTCGCCCCGCCTGGAAGCGCTGATCTTCGGCATGGGCGACTATTCGGCGAGCCAGCAGATGAACCTGCGCGGCTGGGGCGGCGAAGGCTATCCGGGCGATGTCTTCCACTACCCGCGCTTCCGCATCGCCATGGCCGCCCGCGCCGCCGGCCTCGATCCGGTCGACGGTCCGTATGCGAACTTCCGCAACGAGGACGGCTACCGACGCGAGGCGCGGATGGCGTTCATGCTGGGTTTCGTCGGCAAATGGGCGATCCACCCGGCGCAGATCGCGCCGGCGCTGGAGGTCTTCTCGCCCGGCGCCGACGAGGTGGCGCGGGCCCGCGAGCTGGCGGCGGCCTACGACAGGGCGCTGGCCGAGGGTCTGGGATCGGTCAACGTCAACGGCACGATGGTCGACGCCGCCTCGATCCGCATCGTGATGAACACGGTCAGGAAGGCGGAACTGATCGGGATGTGAAACCAGATGCTGAGCCCCAGCGCCGTCACCCCGGACAAGCCGCCAAGGGCGGCGCTGATCCAGGGCCGGACGCGTCGCAACCGAGCTGGAGTTCGTCTGGGAACCGGACGGTCTGGCCCCGGCTCTCCGCTGCGCTCCGGCCGGGGTGACGGGAAGAATGAGAGGAACACCCATGCCCGACGATGCAGCATCGCTAG
>DATJRL010000116.1:0-2184 GCA_035504785.1 Caulobacteraceae bacterium | reverse complement strand
GTCTCCGAGGACATCCAGATCGCGATCTGTCGCGCCGGCGGCCTCAACGTGATCGGGCGCGCCTCCAGCATGCAGCTGCGCGGCGAGGCGCGCACGCCGGAGGCCGTCCTGGACGCCCTCGGGGCGACCCATCTTCTCGACGGTTCGGTCCGCAAGAGCGGTGACCGTGTCCGGATCACGGCGAACCTCATCGACTGCGCGAGCCGCATGACGCTCTGGTCCGACCGCTATGATCGCGAACTGGCGGAGGTGTTCGAGGTCCAGGACGACATCGCCGGCGCCGTAGCCAATGCGCTGCAGGCCGTGTTCACGCCTCAGGATCGCGCCCCGAAGGTCGACGCCGCCGCCTATGACGCCTACCTGCGCGCCCGCGCCTTGGCAGGCCACCCGGACGAGAACGCGCAATGCAGGAGCTTGCTCGAAACCGCGGTCGCAGGCGCCCCCGGGCTTGCCGCCGCCTGGGCGAGCCTGGCCATGGCGCGCGCTCTCCACCTGGTGCACGACCTCCAGGATAGCGAGCCGGACGCGCGCGCGGAGGCCCGGCGCGAGGTGTTCGAGGCGGCGGGGCGCGCGAACGCTCTGGATCCCGCCTTGGGCCTGCCCTTTGTCGCCCTGAGCCATCTCGAACCCCCGGCGGCCTGGGCGCGTCAGGAGGTGCTTCTCGAACAGGCCAGGAGCGCCTCTCCCGACGACCTGGAAGTCCTCAAGCATCTGGCGGACTTCGCCGGCAACGTCGGGCGCATCCGCGAGAACTTCGAACTGGTCGCGCGGGCGCACAGAGCGGACCCTCTGAACCGCACGTCTGCGATGAACTACTGTGTGGCCCTCGCCGACGTGGGCAGGCTCGACGAGTCCTACGAAGCCTTCAAGGCCGCCCAGGCCCGCTGGCCCGACTCGGACAATCTGGTGGCCGTCCCGATCCTTCATGCGGCGCTCCTGCGGGACGAGCGCCAGCTCGGGTATTTTCTGGCGGCGGCGCGGCGGTTCATCGCCGCCAGAGGCGAGACGCGCGCCCTGCGCATCGCCATGACCACCGCGCACGTCGCCCTCAACCCCACCGATGAGGCCCTCAAGCTCCTGCTCGCCAGCGCCGAACGCCATCTGGCGCAGTCCGGCCGCGTCGAGCTCAGGTCGGTCCTGTTCGCCTACTGGGCCGGACTTCGCGACGAGGCCTTCGACCTCATCGACCGCAGCGACTATCGCCACCTCTTCCAGCCTGAGGGACGGCGCGCGGACGACACCTTCCTGACCTCCGTGATCTTCGGCGTGACGAACGCGGAGATCCGGCGCGACCCTCGCTTTCCGGATCTGTGCGGAAAGCTGGGCCTGTGCGACTACTGGCTGGAGACCGGCCGCTGGCCCGATTGCGCCGACGACGTGGCCGCCCTCTACGATCTGCGCGCGCGCGCCGCGGCGGTCGCGTCGCGCCGATGACGCCCCGCCCACGGCCAAGCCATTGCCAGCGAGGCCGTGTCGGCGCATTGTGCAACACCGGACTTTGGGCGCGGTCCGGCTCGTGGCTGTCGGGGGGTCGACATGGAGCCAAGATGGGTGCGCCTTGCCGCCGTCGTTCTAAGCGGCGCACTGGCGTTAGGGGCCGCCGAGCCGTCCAAACTCTCAAAAACGCGGGAGCCGGCCCCGGCGCAGCGCCTCCTTCCGCGCTTCCCTGACTTCGCCTATCTGCCGGCGCCTGGCGCCTTCACGCCCGACCGGACATTCCGACTGAGCCAGGATTATCCGGCGGCGCTGCCGCCCATCGAGCCGGCGGTCCAGCGCATCCTTTCGATCGACTACACCCGCGACTGGCGCGCCTACGCCAACGCCGTGCTCGCCTACATCATGGAAGGAAACATCGAGGATCGCGGCGTGTCACAGGCCTTCTACCTCGAGGACAACAAGGTCCGGCGCTGGTACCACGTCCCCTGGCAGCACTGGGGCCCCAATGGGCGGGAAGGACTGCATGGCCTGACCCAGGAGGTCACCTCGAAGGCGTTCTACCTCGGCCCCCGTCAGAAGACGCCGGCGGAGACTTGGGCCGTTGGCTTCTACAACGCCCGCGGAGGCTGGCTGATCGGCCGGGTCTGGGCCGACGCCGACAATCCCGATCCCGGCGCCGTCCGGCGACTGGGCGGCTTCCCCGTCGGCACTGTGGTGGCCAAGCTGCTGTTCACCACCGCCGGCCCG
>DATJRL010000115.1:0-3429 GCA_035504785.1 Caulobacteraceae bacterium | reverse complement strand
GAAGGAGCGAACGCCTTCCCCAACTGCTGGGCCCTCGACAGCGCGGGGCGGATCGCCGGCCGTCCCATGACCGCGACCGAACGGGCGACCCATGTCGTCGTCTGCGCCTACGACGCGCGCTACGGCGAGACCTGGTCGAGTCACAGCTTCTATCTCGACCCGCGTGTCCCAACGGTTCGTGCGCACGACGTCCGCTACATCTTCACGGACGGCCGACTGAGCGAAATCGACTACCGGGCATCGGCCGAAGCGCGACCCCAGATCGAAAGTCTCATCGGTCGCGAGTGCAGGGCGCCGGCGCGCGTGGTGTCGCACGGCGCGCCGCTCGTCGAGGTTTGGCGGGCGCGGGACGGTGTGGTGACGCTGACCGATCCGTCGACCGACCCGGTCGATCTCAGCGTCCGCATGGCGGGGCCACACGCGCCCTCGCCCGAACTGCTGCGGTCCGCCTTCGCCCAGCCCGGCAGCGGATAGGCGCGAGCCGTCGCTACTCGGCCGCCATGCCCTTCTCGGCGAGCTCGCGCTTGGCGCTGTCGTTCTTGCCCAGGTGCGACAGGCCCATGCCGCGCAGCACGTTGGGGGCCTTGGTGAACTGGATGTTGTCGTAGCCGACGATCTCGATCCGGTTGCCCCAGGGATCGCGGAAGTCGAGGAAGGGGCCGCCGAGGATCTCGACGCCGGCCGCCTCCAGCGCGCGCCGCGCCGCCGCCTTGTCGTCGACCACGAGGCCGAAATGGCGGCCGTCATCGGCCGGCTGCTTGCGGCCCTTCTGCAACGCGATGAACTGGTCGCCGAGATCGATGAAGGCCATCGAGTCGCTCTTGCCGCGCAGATCGAACTGGAACAGCCGGCCGTAGAACGCCAGCGCCGCCTCGATGTCCCCCACTTCCAGCGCGATGTGATTGAAGCCGACGACACGCGGCTTTTCGGATGACGCCATGGACACCTCCCTCGGGTCTGATCTGGGGGTCCGGTCCCGGATGAGGTGGGAAGTTGGCGGCGCGCCCGCAATCGGGGGGCTTGCCCGACGCGTGGCTTGACCCCAACAATCCGCCGGCCATGACGACAGACAAGAGCGGCGAAGCCTATTCCGGCCCACTGCGCGGCGTCCGCGTTGCGGAGGTCGGCGGCGGCGAGGCGCTGGCCTATTGCGGCAAACTCTTCGCGGATTTCGGCGCGGACGTGGTGAAACTGGAGCCGCCCGGCGGCGATCCCGAACGCCACTCAGGGCTGCTGGTGGACATCGGCGGCGGGCGCAGCGAGAGCGCGGTCTGGGCCTGGCTCAACACCAACAAGCGCAGCGTCATCGTCGATCCCGGCGATGCGGCGCGGCTTGGCGAGATCGCCGCGGCGAGCGACGTGCTGATCGACGCCCGCCCCGGCGCCTGGAGCGACGCCGGTCCGACCGGCCAGGCCGCCCTCCGCGCCCTCAATCCGCACCTCACCATCCTGTCGATCAGCTGGTTCGGGGAGAGCGGACCTTACAAGGACTTCGCCGGCGCCGACGCCGTCGTCCGCGCGCTGGCGGGGCTGGTGCGCAACATCGGACCGGTCGAGGCGCCAGTCATGCTCACCGAGCACCAGAGCTTCCTGCCCGCCGCGCTGAGCGCCTTCTCGGCCGGCGTCGCGTCGCTGATCGGCGGCGGCCCGGGTCGCCGGTTCGAGATCAGCGTCCACGACGCCAACGTGCTGATCGGCGAGTTCCAGTCGGCGGTCACCGCCCAAGCGGGAGTCGAGGAGCGACGCTGGGGCCGCAACCACTTCTTCCCGGTGTTCCCGACCGGCGTCTATCCGACCAAGGACGGCTGGCTCGGGGTCACCGCCTTCACCGCCGACCAGTGGCGCGGCTTCTGCGAGATGATGGGCGTGCCGGAGCTGACGGCGCGGCCGGGGTTCGCGAACGCCGTCGAGCGCTTGTTGGTCGGAGAGGAAATCGACGAGATCGTCACCGCGCGTCTGGCGACGCGGACGGCGCGCGAGTGGGCCGACGAAGCGATCCGGCGCCGGACGCCGCTGGTCGTGGTCCCCGACATGGCGAAGCTCCTCGCCTGCCCGATCCACCGCGACCACGGCGCGTTCGGCGAGGTGCGCATCGGCGAGGCGCGCTTCGAGGCGCCCGTGCTCCCGCAGCGCCTCACCGCAACGCCCCCCGCCGCCGTCGGCGTGGCGCCCCTGGTCGGCGAACACACCGGGACCTGGCGTCCGGCGCCGGCGCCCTCGCGGCCTTCGGCGAACAAGACCCTGCCGCTCGAGGGCCTGCGCGTCCTGGATCTGACCATGGGCTGGGCCGGTCCGGTCGGCATCCGCCAGGTGGCCGACCTTGGGGCCGAGGTGATCAAGGTCGAAGGTCGCGGCTATCCGGACTGGTGGCGCGGCGCGGACTACAGCGAGGAGGCCATCGCCGCCTTCGGCTACGAGAAGCCGCTCTACTTCAACTTCGTCAACCGCAACAAGACCGGCATCACCCTCGACCTCACCAGCGCCGACGGCGTCGCGCTGCTGAAACGGCTGGTGCGCACCGCCGACGCGGTGGTCGAGAACTACGGCCAGGGCGTCTTGACCGGCTTCGGGCTCGACTACGACGTCTTCCGGGCCGAGCGAGCGGACATCGTGGTCATGTCGATGCCGGCCTTCGGGTCCGGCACGCCGTGGGCCGAAGTCCGGGCCTATGGCTCCACGCTGGAGCATGGGTCCGGCCTTCCCCGTCTGACCGGCGGCCCGGACGACCCGCCCACTATGAACCACATCGCCTATGGCGACCCGATCGGCGGCCTCTCGGCCTGCCCGGCGCTGCTCACCGCGCTCCTGCATCGCCAGCGCACCGGCGAGGGCCAGTACATCGACCTGTCGCAGGTGGAATGCCTGTTCCCCCTCGCCGCGCCGTGGATGATCGAGCAGTCGGTGACCGGAAGGGTCGCGCCGCGGCTCGGAAGCCGGCATTCACGCTTCGCGCCCCACGGCTGCTTCCCCTGCGACGGCGACGACGCTTGGGTGGTGATCGCGGTCACCAACGACGGCGCCTGGCGGGCGTTGTGCGAAGTCATGGAGCGCGGCGACCTGGCGGCGAACCCCGCGCTGGCGACGGCCGCGGGCCGCCGCGCGGTCGAGTCCGAGCTGGAGGCCGCCATCACCGGCTGGACGCGGGGCCGCTCGCCCGACGAGGCCATGGAGGCTTTGCAGGCCGCCGGCGTCGCGGCCGGCGCGGCGCGCGGGCTCGTCGAGACGCTGCTCTACGAACCGCATCTGCTGGCGCGCGGCTACTGGCAGGAAGTCCCTCGTCCGCACCTGGACTTCTTCCACCAGCCCTCGCCGGCGTTCCGCGAAGACGGGACGCCCTACCCGATCCGCCTGCCCGCGCCGACCCTCGGCCAGTCGACCCGCGAGGTGCTGAGGCGGCTGCTCGGCGTCGCGGAGGCCGAGCTCGACCGA
>DATJRL010000114.1:0-6445 GCA_035504785.1 Caulobacteraceae bacterium | reverse complement strand
GGTACGCGCCGCCAACGCTCAGTTCGATCTCGATATTGGGACTGAACCACTGGCGCAGCGCCTCCTGGGTCGCCAGCCAACGCCAGACCGCGCTGGGCGGCGCCTGGATCTCGATCGATCGGACGACTTGCGGCACGAACGCCTCCTCGAGCGGCTTCCAGGTCGATGACATCTTACTCTGCGGTAAGATGTCAAGCTGGGAGCCTCGAATCCGGGCCGGAAAGATGTCCGGCGGTCAGGTTGCCGAGCGGCCGTTTGGGGTGATGCGCAACGCCGCCTGCGCCGGCCCGCAGCGGCGCGAGGGTCGGCGGTTGATCCGACTCGGCGGGGCTTCAGCTGTGCGTGGCGTCACCTCGGGACGTGAGCCACGCCGTCCTCACACCTTCAGGATTCTGTCCAGCGCTGCGCGGAACTTCGCCATGTCGTCGGCGGAACCTACGGTGACCCGGCTCCTTGTCGGATAGGCGTCCCAGGATCGGCCGATCTGCACGCCCTCGGCGAGGAACGCCGCCTGCATCGCCTTGGGGTCCTTGCCGGCGCCCCAGTCGACCATGAACATGTTGGCCCTCGAGGGGATGTAGGGCAGGCCGCGTTTCTCCAGATGCTGGAACGTTTCCTCGCGGACCCCGATCATCTCCGCGCGCCGCGCCGCGATCTTGTCGGCCAACCCCAGGCTCGCCGTGCCGCATGCGACCGCCGTCATCGGCAGCATGTAGGTCACCTGCTGTCCGTCGTAGCGCATCATCCGCTTGTAGAGGTCGGGATGCGCGATGGTCAGGCCGAGCCGCATGCCGGCCATGCCGAACAGCTTGGAGAAGGTGCGCATCACGATCATGTCGTTTCGCGTGCACGCCAGCTTCGCGGCGTTGGGCGCTCCGGAGAAGTGAATGTAGGCCTCATCGACGAGCACGATGGCGTCGGCGGGCTTGTTCGCGAGCAGCCACTCGATATCGGCGATCGGCGTCAGCGTGCCGGTCGGATTGTTCGGCGAGCAGACATAGAAGAGGCCAGCCTTGGGGTCGGCTGCGAGCATCGCTTTCACGTCGTGACGGTAGTCGGGGGTCAGAGGCACCCGGGTCGGTTTCAGGCCCAGCCAGGCCGAAGTGCCCCAACTCTGTTCATAGGTCGGATTGGCCGTCACCAGCCCGTGCTCGGGCGAACAGAAGGTGACTACCGAGCGGTTGAGCGGATCGCTGGATCCGGGCCAAGCCAAGATGTATTCGGTCGGGATGCCCTCGACGGCCGCGACGGCGGCGGCCAGCTTGGCATGGTCGTTGTCGGGCTCGTAACGATTGCCCACGATCGCGTTCGCCGTGGCGGCCGCCACGCCTTCCGGAAACGGCCCCGTCCAACACTCGTTGGATCCGATCCGCACCGCGCCGACCACGGCCCGGGCCGATTGCTGAGCCTCGACCCGGCCGGAAATCTGGCTGATCGCCGCGCCGGCGCCGAGCAACATCGCGATGCGTCCGATCTGACGGCGCGAATAGCCGCGCTCCTCGAGGTCTTCACGCGCCTCGCGATCGAGTAAGCCGGTAATCATAACGCACTCCCCTTCCAATCCCCGCGCGAGTCGGGTGCGACGGCTATCGGCGAGCAGCTGAAGCCGAGTTGGTTTCACCGACGCCACATCGCGTCGTATCACGACGTGATGCTACGTCTCGCACGGCCGCGGGCCGCCGGACAACTTTCGCTGCATTGCATGGTCCGCGGGCAATGAGTTCCACAGATTGCATCGAGCGGAGCACGGCGGGCCTGGACGGGGCGTTTTGCATTGGCGCCCCCCATGACGCAAAACTGGGCAGTCCATGTCGCGCGAAGCTCACGAGCCCTGGGGCGAGAGTCCGAACGCCGCCTTGGAAGGCTTTGGTCTTGCGACGATGTCGGGCCGGGGCCAATGGGGAATGATGTCCTTTCGTCGAATACTCATTGCGGTCGACTCTTCGCCGCTGGCAGCGGAGGTCGCCGGCGTCGGCAGGGAGCTTGCGAGTTCGCTGAACGCCAAGATAGGGTTCGTCAGCGTGACGGATACCTCCGTGACCGACACTGTGACCGATGCCGTCGCGACCGACCTACCCCCGAGCGAACTCATCGCCATAGCCCGCGACGAGGCCAAGCAGGCCGTCGAGACCCTGCGGTCGCAGCACGCCGGCGGTGAAGAAACGCTCGAGTTTCTGCCCGAGGGCAAGCCCGCCGAGGAGATCGTCAAGACCGCGAAGGACTGGGCCGCCGATATGATCGTCATCGGCAGCCATGGCGAAGGCGGCCTCGCTCGATTTCTGTTGGGAAGCGTAGCGGAAGCGGTGACGCGTCACGCACCGTGTCCCGTCCTCTTGGTGCGCGCCCATACCTGACGCCCGTATGGCTTGGGGTCCAGACACGCGGAAGCAGCGCGGCGCCCGGCCGGGCTCGATACACCACGGCCCCGCGGCGAACCGCGTCGTCAAGGGTTGTTGTGTTCCTGAGACAAGCCCGCGGAGCGGGGGTCGGCCCGACATAGCGCCGGTCAGGCGCGTTCAAACTCTGCAGGATATAGACGCACTCCCCCGGAAGTCCCCCTGCGTCCTCTGGGCTTCGGCGCGACAGCCTTCGCGTCAGACTTGCCGAGCCGAAGCGCCGTAGGCGCGAAGGCTGGTGCCCCAGGTCGGACTCGAACCAACACGGCCTTGCGGCCAACAGATTTTGAGTCTGCCGCGTCTACCATTTCGCCACTGGGGCGGCGAACCGGGGCGTTTAGCGCGGCCGGGCGATTTGGTCGATAGCGCCGAAGATCGAGCGGCCGGCGGCGTCCAGCATCTCGATGCGCACCCGGTCGCCGGCGGCCATGAACGGGGTGCGGGGCGCGCCCCGCAACAGGGTCTCCACCGTGCGCAGTTCGGCCAGGCACGAGTAGCCGACGCCGCCTTCGTCGATCGGCTTGCCGGGGCCGCCGTCGTCGCCGCGGTTGGAGACCGTGCCGGAGCCCACGATCGTGCCCGGCGCGAGGTCGCGGGTCTTGGCGGCGTGGGCGATGAGGACGCCGAAGTCGAAGGCCATGTCGGCGCCGGCGTCGGCGCGGCCGAAGGGGCGGCCGTTGAGGTCCACGCGGAGCGCCCCGGAGAGCTTGCCGTCCGCCCAGGCCGCGCCCAGCTCGTCCGGGCTCACGGCGACGGGCGAGAAGGCGGACGCCGGCTTGGACTGGAAGAAGCCGAACGACTTGGCGAGCTCGGCAGGGATCAGGTTCCTGAGCGAAACGTCGTTGGCCAGCATGACCAGGCGGATGGCCGCCAGCGCCGCGGCGCGGTCCGCGCCCATGGGCACGGGGCCGACGATCACCGCGACCTCGGCCTCGAAGTCGAGGCCCCAGGCCGCATCGCCGAGCGGGATCGGGGCGTGCGGGGCGAGGAACCCGTCCGAGCCGCCCTGGTAGAGCAGAGGGTCGGTCCAGAACTCGGGCGGCATCTCGGCGCCGCGGGCTCTGCGCACCAGCTGCACGTGATTGAGGTAGGCCGAGCCGTCGGCCCACTGGTAGGCGCGGGGCAGCGGACTGAGGGCTTCGGCCTCGACGAAGGGGCGGCGCGCCGCCTCGCCGGCCTTCAGGCCGGTCGCCAGCGCCCGCAGCGCCGGCGCGGCGCGGTCCCAGTCGTCGAGGGCCGCCTGCAAGGTCGACGGGGCGCCGGCGAGCCTGGCCTCGGCGCACCAGGCGAGGTCAGGGCTCACCACCACCAGACGCCCGTCGCGCCCGTCCGGCAGCGAGGCCAGCTTCATGGCGCGGCCCTCCGGATCAGCCGGGCGGCGCGGGCGCCCTCGTCCCAGCGGCTCGGGCCGCCGTAGACCTGCACCTCGCAGAGAATGTCGCCGCCGGCCGCTTCCGCCCAGAGGTAGCTGCGCTCCACCGTCACCTGCCGACCGGCGGGGGTGAAGCCCTCGAACGCGTCGCCCCAGGGCGCGACCGCCGCCAGCTCGCGCCAGGAGAGGGTCAGGGCTCGGTCCAACTCGTCGTCGGCCATGGCGGCGAGGTCCTCGGCCAGGTCGGTCATCGCCCCGGCCTCGCGATCGGGCTCTGCCTCGCGATCGGATTCTGCCTCCCAGACGTTCGGGTCAGGCTCATTGTCGCACCTCAAGGTCACGCTATCTCGCCGAAGGCGCCGCCGGAAGCAGGCGCGGAGAGACAACGACGCACGTCCCTGTTACGGGCTGCGCTCAAGATGCTGCGCCGCGTGTACGACTGGATGATGCGACTGGCCGCCTCGCGCGACGCCCCGGCGTGGCTGGCCCTGCTCGCCTTCTGCGAAGGGATCTTCTTCCCGATCCCGCCCGACGTGATGCTGGCGCCGCTGGTGCTCGGCGCGCGCGACAAGGCCTGGCGCTACGCCGGCATCTGCCTGATGGCCTCCGTGCTGGGGGGTTCGATCGGCTACACCGTCGGCTACTTCCTGCACCCGGTCGGCATCTGGCTGTTGTCGATCACCGGCAGCGACCCGCACGAGTTCGAGCACTTCTACCATCGGTGGGGCGTGCTGCTGCTGGCGCTGCCGCTGCCCTACAAGCTGCTGGCCATCGCCTCGGGGATGTTCAAGCTGCGGTTCTCGCTGTTCCTGGCCGGCTCGATCGTCATGCGCGGCCTGCGCTTCTTCCTGGTGGCGGGCCTGATCAAGCGCTACGGCGCGCCGGCGCAGGCCTTCGTCGAGAAGCGCCTCGGGCTGGTGGTGAGCGGCGTCGCCCTGGCGCTGATCGGGGTGATCGTGGTCCTGCGCTTCGCGGTCTGAGCTTGGGCGTTCGGTGAATTCCTGTTTCACCACGAAGGCACGAAGGACACGAAGCCGGACTTCAGGGCCCCGCGCGAAGCGCATAATCGATCCTTCGCGCCTGATTTGATGACCTTCGTGTTCCCTTCGTGTCCTTCGGGCCTTTGTGGTTTCCCTTAACTCTCGCCTTCGGCGGGTTTTTCCGACCGAGCTTGGTTCACGCGATTCGCGTGCGCTATAGCGACGCTGCATGGCGATCCTCGATGCGATCCTGAAGCGCTGGCCGATCTTCGCCTTCGTCATCTCGGCGGCGATGCTGGGCGTGGCCCACGGATTCCAGACCTTCGGCCATCTGGCGCCCTGTCACCTGTGCCTGCAGCAGCGCGAGGTGTACTGGGCCGCGTTGGGGGTGAGCGGGCTGGCGGGGCTGGCCATGGCCCTGAGGTTGGGCGCGCGGGCGCCCAGGATCGCCAGCGTGATCCTGGCCGCCATCTTCGCCTACGGGGTCTACCTCGCCGGCTTTCACGCCGGGGCGGAGTGGAAGTGGTGGCCCGCGCCCGTCACCTGCGCCAGCGGCGGCCCCGCGGTGACCGCCGCGGACATCAAGGCCCTGCTGGCCGGCGCGGAGGCGAAGGCGCCCGCTTGCGACCGGGCGCCGTGGCGCTTCCTGGGACTTTCCATGGCCGGCTGGAACTTCGTGGCCTCGCTCGGGCTCGTGGGCCTCAGCCTCGCCGCCGCCGCGCGCAAGGAGCAGACCCAATGAGCCGTCCCATTCCCCCGCGCCCTGGAACCGGCGGCCGCGCGTCACGCCTGGCCGAGATGCTGCGGGTCGACCACGCCGGCGAACTGGCGGCCGGCGCCATTTATCGGGGCCAGCGGGCGGTGCTGCGCGCCTCGCCAGGCGCCGGGCGCGCCCTGGCGCAGATCTCCGACCTGGAGGCGCAGGAGGACGAGCACCTCGCCCGTTTCGACGCCCTGCTGCTGGAGCGCCGCGTGCGCCCCAGCCTGCTCGCGCCGCTCTGGCGGGCCGCCGGCTTCGGCCTCGGCGCCGCCACCGCCCTGATCGGCGAGAAGGCCGCCCACGCCTGCACCGAGGCGGTGGAGACGGTGATCGAGGGCCACTACGCCGCCCAGATCGCCGAGATCGAGGCCGGCGAGCCCGACCTGGCGGCGGAGCTGTCGCGCTTCCGCGACGACGAGATCGCCCATCGCGACATCGCGGTCGCCGAAGGCGCGCACGTGGCGCCGGGCTATCCGCTGCTGGCCGCCGTGATCCGCGCCGGATGCCGCGCCGCGATCCGCGTCGCCGAGAAGGTCTGATGGCCGCGCTGGCGGCCGGGGCGCTCGACGCCGAAGCCATGCGCCGCGCGGCCGAGGCGCCGGTCCAGGCCGGCCCGGCCGACCTCGAGGAGGTGGCGCAGACCCTCTCGGACGCCTTCGCCGTCGATCCGCTGATCGACTGGTTCATGCGCGACGATGCGCGGCGCGATGCGGCGCGGCTCGGTTTCTTCCGCATGCTGGTGGCGATGGGCGCGCCGCAGGGACGCATCGACCGGCCGTCGGGCGGCGGCGCCGCGGCGATCTGGATGCCGTTCGAGTGGCTGGGACCCACCCCGATCGTCGCCGAGCTGCGCTCCATCCCAAGCATGCTGCGCGCGACCGGGTGGCGACGCTTCGATCGGATGCAGGCGGTGCGGCTCGACATGGACAAGCACCAC
>DATJRL010000113.1:0-2066 GCA_035504785.1 Caulobacteraceae bacterium | reverse complement strand
CCGAAGCGGTGACCATCCGCTCCGGTCGTGACGAGTGGAAAAGGTACTTGAGCGCGCCGCTTCAACTACTGCTCGGGCAGCTCTGCCCTTTGGGCGCCGTTGGCGATGTCGCCGCCGCGCGGGACTGGGCGGAGGCGCTGTTCACAGCGACTGGCGGCGCCCCCGAGCGGGCGGGCGCTCGCCTTCTTTTGACGGCCGCCCTGGTTCATCTCGACGAGGCCGCAGGACCTGAGCCTTGCCTCGGTGATCTCGTCGCCTTCCTGCAGCGCGCGAAAGCCTCGCTGGCCAATCTGGATGGCTTTGGTCGAAGCGCCTCCAGCCTCGTCCGCTACGCCGGCGCCGAGTTACAGGCGGCCCCGGAATCAGCCACGCTGGCGGCGGACGCCTGCCTGAAGGCTGTTATGACAATCGAGCTGTAAATTGCCAGTTTGGCTGCAAACGGCAGCAAAATATTAAAAATACTGCTTGACGACCTCCGCTGAGCGCTGCTTGCTGGCCTTGCCCGCGTCTCGCGGGCCTGCTCGCGAGGCCCTCAATGTCCCCGTTTCCCGCGTTCCGTCTGGGTGACCGCTTCCGGCGGTTGACGGCTGCGCCGCTGGCCCTGTTCGTGGCGCTGAGCCTGGCGGCTCCCGCTATCGCCGGCACTACCAGCGGCACGGCCATGCCCTGGGAGACCCCGCTGGAGACGGTGCAGGAGTCGCTCTCCGGCCCGGTCGCCAAGGCGGTCGGCATCATCGCCATCGTCGTCACCGCCCTCGGCTTTGCTTTCTCCGAAGGCGGATCGGCCCTGCGCAAGGGGATCGGCATCGTCTTCGGCCTGGCGGTGGCCTTCACCGCCACGACCTTCATCACCTCCTTCTTCTCGGTGACCTCCGGGGCGGTGTGGTGATGGGCTCCAGCGTCGACGGCTTCGAGATTGGCTTCCACAGCTCGCTCAGCGAGCCGGTGACGATCGCCGGCGTACCGCGGATGATCGCGGTGCTGAACGGCGCCCTGACCGCCGTCCTCGCCCTCGGCTTGCAAGTTCCCCTGATCGGCATCCCTCTCGGCCTCGCGATTCACACCGGCTGCTACTGGCTGAACAAGCGCGACCCCTATTTCTTCGAAGCGCTGAAGCGGCATATCCGCCAGCGTCCGTACCTGGACGCCTGAAGTGGAGTCGGCGCTCGCCGCGATCGGCTCGCCCGCCGGGGTTGCTGGCCTGGCGGCTGCGGCGCTCTGGGCGCCGGCGACAGGCTGCCCGACCTGGCCGGCGTCGAGCCGCCCGCGCATGACGTCCACCCTCGTCGTGAGCTTGGCCATCGGCTGGACCGTCTTCCTCCTCATGCGGCGCCTGGGCGCCGTCCTCGGCGGCTGACCCCCATGCTGTATCTGCGCGAGTATCGTTCCAAGGCCGCCCGCCTGTTCGACCATCTGCCGTGGGTGGCGCTGATCGGCCCCGGCCTGATCCTCAACAAGGATGGCGGTTTCCAGAAGACCCTGGCCTTCCGGGGACCGGACCTGGCTTCCTCGACGGACACGGGCCTTGTGGCGACCCGGGCGCAGTTGAACAATGCGCTGCGCCGTCTCGGTTCCCGCTGGTGCCTCCACATTGAGGCCCTTCGCGCCGGGTCGCAGGACTATCCGGACTCGCGGTTTCCCGATCCGGTCTCCGCCCTGATCGACGACGAACGGCGCGGCGCCTTCGAGGCGGAGGACCGGCATTTCGAGAGCCGCTACTTCATGACCTTCACCTACCTCCCGCCAGAGGAGGCGATCTCGACGGCGGAATCGCTTCTGCTGGAGAACGCTCCGTCCGGCCGGGGCGCCGAGGGCATGTACCGGGCGGCGCTGGCCGGCTTTCTGGCCACGGTGCGGCAGATCGCCGACATCCTGGGCGCGATCATGCCGGAGGTGCGAGAGCTCTCCGACGACGAGACCCTGACCTATCTGCACGGCTGCGTCTCGACCAAGCGCCACTGGGTGAAGACCCCGGACACGCCGGCCTATCTCGACGCCTTCCTCTGCGACGACGACTTCCAGGGTGGCCTGTTCCCCCGCCTGGGCGGCCAGTTCATGCGCACCAT
>DATJRL010000112.1:0-4887 GCA_035504785.1 Caulobacteraceae bacterium | reverse complement strand
GTCTGGTGGCGGCGGAGTAGGACGGCAGATGTCCCGCCGGTCTACTCTCCTCACGTCATGGCCGGGCTCGTCCCGGCCACCCATTCAGAAGAAGGCGGGGTAGAGGTCCTCCCAATAGGGGTTGTCTCGCTCGATCAGGTTGATCTTCCAGTCGCGCCGGTACTTCTTGAGCGCCTTCTCTCGGTGAATGGCCTCCGAGATGCTCTCCCAGGCCTCGAACCAGACGAGCCGCTTGAGCCCATATCGCCTCGTGAAACCATCGGTGCTGCCAGCGCGATGCTGGGCGACCCTCGTGAGAAGATCGCTCGTCACGCCAATATACAGCGTCCCCTGCTTGTGATTGCTCATCATGTAGACGGCGATGAACGCCTCTCGACCTGGCATTTCCGACGTCTGCGTGCATGGGTGGCCGGGACAAGCCCGGCCATGACGTGAGGAGAGTAGACCGGCGGGACATCTGCCGTCCTACTCCGCCGCCACCAGACGGGCGCCCTGCACGTGCGGCTTGCGCGAGCGGTAGTTGGCGATGCGCTCCTCGATCTCGCCGCGGAAATGACGGAAGAGCCCCTGGATCGGCCAGGCGGATGCGTCCGCGAGCTGGCAAATGGTATGACCCTCCATCTGGCTGCCCAGATCGAGGAGCATGTCGATCTCCTTGGGCTCGGCCTCGCCGGAGACCATCCGCTCCATGATCCGCCATTGCCACCCGGTGCCCTCCCGGCATGGGGTGCACTGGCCGCAGCTCTCGTGTTTGAAGAAGTAAGCGAAGCGGGCGATTACCTTCACGACGTCGGCGGACTTGTCGATCACGATCATCGTGGCGGTGCCGAGGCCCGACCTGATCGCTTTCAGGCTGTCGAAGTCCATCAGCACCGTTTCCGCCTGCTCTGGCGTGATCAGCCACATCGAGGCTCCGCCCGGGATCACCGCTTTTAGATTGCCCCAGCCGCCGCGCACCCCGCCGAAATGCTCGTCGATCAGCTGCCTCATCGGGATCGACATCGCCTCTTCGACCACGCACGGCTTGTTCACGTGAGCCGAAGCGGAGAAGAGCTTGGTGCCGGTATTGTTCGGCGCGCCGAAGCTGGAGAACCAGTCGGCGCCGCGGCGCAGGATCTCACCCACGACGGCGATCGACTCGACGTTGTTGACCGTGGTGGGGCAGCCATAGACTCCGCTTCCGGCCGGGAACGGAGGCTTCAGGCGCGGCTGGCCCTTCTTGCCCTCCAGGCTCTCGAGCAGGGCCATCTCGTCGCCGCAGATATAGGCGCCGGCGCCATGGACGACGCGGATCCGGCAAGGCCAGCCGAGCTTGTTGTTCATGCCGGTGAGACCCGCGGCTTCGGCCTCGGCGAGCGCGATCTCCAGGTGCTCGCGCCCCTCCACGTTCTCGCCGCGGACGTAGATGAAGCAATCATGGGCTCGCATGGCGCGGCAGGCGATCATGCAGCTCTCCAGCAGCCGATGAGGCTCCCAGCGCAGGATTTCGCGGTCCTTGCAGGCGCCGGGCTCGGATTCGTCGGCGTTGACCACCAGGAAGTGCGGCCGCGCGCCTTCTTGCTTCGGCATGAAGGTCCACTTCAGGCCGGTGCTGAAGCCGCCGCCCCCACGACCGCGCAAGCCGGCATTCTTGACCTGGTCGCAAAGCCACTCCGGCGTCTGCGCCAGCATGTCGGCCGTGCCGTTCCAAATGCCGCGCTTCAGCGCCCCCTCCAGCCCGAAATCCTGCAGGCCGTAGAGATTGGTGAAGATGCGGTCCTTGTCTTCGAGAATGCCGACCATGGCCTAACCGTGCGGAGTTGGTGCGTTGGGATCGAAGGGGTGGGCGCGGACCCAGGCGGTGCGCTTGAACACCACATAGGCGAACAGCAACCAGGCCGCGGCGATGATCGCGATCGCGGCCCACATCGCCCACGGCGCGGCCGGCAGGCGATAGCGCGCCAGGATCAGAAGCATCACCCCGACCAGCGAGCCGATGAGGCCCAGGGTCCGCTCGCGCCGGTACATGCCGCGGATCTTGTCGAGGTAGGCGACGCGGCGCGCCAGGACGTCCGGGTCGTCGGTCATGACGCCGCCCTATCCCGGGCCAGGCCGATCATCAGCCAGGCGTGCGCGCCGAAGCTGGCGAGGATGGCCCCCACGAACAGCCACGGCGCCCAGGCGGCGTGGAACCCGAACATCGCCACCGCCGCGGCCATGGCGACGATCGACGCCACGACCGTGATGGTCATGGCGATGAAGAACCGACGGCGCTGCAGGGCGAGGTTCATTTCCCCTCCCCCTCGAGGGGAGGGGTTAGGGGTGGGGGGCTGCCGCAGGCGACACCCCGCAGCGCCAATCCCCGCACCCGGCGCTCAGCGCGGGCAAACCCCCGACCCCTCCCCTCGAGGGGGAGGGGGGCCATCAATGCGAGGTCGTGGCGCCTCATGCCGGCTCCGGCGTGTTCGGCAGCTTGAACGGCTTGGCGCGCGAGCCGTCGTAGAGCGCGGGGTCCTGCAGGGTCAGCGGGCCGCCGACCGGGGCGGCGGCCTGGCGGCCGAGCGAAGATCCCGGCGGCGGCGTGCGGCCGGCGCGGAACTCGTTCAGCAGGCCTTTCAGCGAGGCGGGCGTCAGGTCCTCGTAGTATTCGTCGTTGATCGCGGCCATCGGCGCGTTGGCGCAGGCGCCCATGCACTCGACTTCTTCCCACGAGAACTTGCCGTCGGCGGTGACGTGCTCCTTGGGTCCGATCTCCGTCTCGAGCAGCTCGATCAGTTCGTCCGAGCCGCAGAGGGCGCAGGGCGGCGTGCCGCAGACCTGCACGTGCGCCACCGTTCCCACCGGCTCCAGCTGGAACATGGTGTAGAAGGTCACGACCTCGAACACCCGGATCACCGGAATCTGCAGCAAGTCGGCCACCACGCGCAGCGCCGGCTCCGGCACCCATCCCACCTGCTTCTGCACCAGCCACAGGATCGCGATCACCGCCGACTGCTGACGGCCGGGCGGGAACTTGGCGATCCACCACTGGGCCTTCTCCAGGCTCTCCGGCGTGAAGGCGAAAGACGCGGGCTGTTCTTTCGCTAAGCGGCGCACACTCAACGATCGATCTCCCCGAACACGATGTCGAGCGAGCCCAGGATGGCGCTTACGTCGGCCAGCATGTGGCCCCGGCACAGCCAGTCCATCGCGGCCAGGTGCGGGTAGCTCGGCGCGCGGATCTTGCAGCGATAGGGCTTGTTGCCGCCGTCGGCCACCAGGTAGACCCCGAACTCGCCCTTCGGCGCCTCGACGTAGGCGTAAACGTCGCCCTCGGGCACGTGGTAGCCCTCGGTGAACAGCTTGAAGTGGTGGATTAGCGCTTCCATCGAGCGCTTCATCTCGCCCCGGCGCGGCGGCGTCACCTTGTGGTCGTCGGAGAGCACCAGACCGGGCGTCTTCTTCAGCCGCTCGATGCACTGGAGGATGATCCTGGTCGACTGGCGCATCTCTTCCATGCGGCAGAGGTAGCGGTCGTAACAGTCGCCATTGAGGCCGAGCGGGATGTCGAATTCCAGATCGTCGTAGCACTCGTAAGGCTGGTTGCGGCGCAGGTCCCAGGCGACGTTGGAGCCGCGCAACATCACGCCGGTGAAGCCCCAGGCGAACGCCTGCTCCTGGCTCACCACGCCGATGTCGACGTTGCGCTGCTTGTAGATGCGGTTGTCGGTGAGCAGGCCCTCGATGTCGTCGAGCACCTTCGGGAAACGGCCGGCCCAGCGCTCGATGTCGTCGATCAGCGCCGGGGGCAGGTCCTGGCGCACGCCGCCTGGGCGGAAGTAGTTGGCGTGCATGCGGGCGCCGGACGCGCGCTCGTAGAACACCATCAGCTTCTCACGCTCTTCGAAGCCCCAGAGGCTGGGCGTGAACGCGCCGACGTCCATCGCCTGGGTGGTGACGTTGAGGAGGTGGTTCAGGATGCGGCCAATCTCGGAATAGAGCACCCGGATCAGCTGGCCCCGGATCGGAACCTCGAGCCCCAGCAGCTTCTCGATGGCGAGCACGAAGGCGTGCTCCTGGTTCATCGGGGCGACGTAGTCCAGGCGGTCGAAGTAACCGACGTTCTGGGCGTAGGGACGCGCCTCGATCAGCTTCTCGGTGCCGCGATGCAGTAGGCCGATGTGCGGGTCGACCCGCTCCACCAGTTCCCCGTCCAGCTCCAGAACCAGGCGCAACACGCCGTGCGCGGCCGGGTGCTGCGGACCGAAATTGATGTTGAACTTGCGGACCGGCGTCTCGGCGTCGGCCGGATGGTCGGCCGCGGCGTTTGGCGGGGGATCCTCCAGGCTCATTTCGCTTCCGCCTTCTCGTCGCCGGGCAGCTGATAGGGATAGCCCTGCCCGGGCCGGGCGTACGCCGCGCCTTCCCACGGCGACAGGAAGTCCCAGCTGCGGAACTCCACCGAGTTCACCGGCTCGTAGACCACCCGCTTCAGTTCGTCGTCGTAGCGAACCTCGACGTAGCCGGTCATCGGGAAGTCCTTGCGCAGCGGATGACCGTGGAAGCCGTAGTCGGTGAGAATCCGCCGCAGGTCCGGGTGGCCCTCGAAGAACACGCCGTACATGTCGAACGTCTCGCGTTCAAACCACTCGGCGGCGGGATAGACGCCCACGACCGAAGCCACCGGCGTGTCCTCGTCGGTCTCGATCTTCACCCGAATGCGCCGGTTCTGCGTCATCGACAGCAGGTGGTAGACGACGTCGAAGCGCCTGGCCCGCTGCGGATAGTCGGACCCGCAGAGATCGATCAGCTGCTGGAATTCCAAACCTTCGCGGTCGCGCAGCTCGGTGAGCACATCGACGATGCGGGCCGCGTCCGCGATCAGCGTGAGTTCGCCGTAGGCAACCTTGGCGGCCATCACGGCGTCAC
>DATJRL010000111.1:0-5344 GCA_035504785.1 Caulobacteraceae bacterium | reverse complement strand
CGGCTCGACCACCTTGGTTCCGATCAGGAAATCGGACGGATTGGGCGCCAGGGTCGCGGTCCAGTAATCGACCAGCGGGAAGGGCCAGTTCTGCGAGACCCGGCCCTTGTCGTTCTTGTACCAGCTGGTCACCTGCGGCGCGCCCCAGGCCATCTTGGCGTTCATCTCGTCGACCTTGACGTTGAAGGCGTCGTGGACGTCGCCGCGCACCTCCAGCGTCTCCGCGCCGGTCTCCGCCATCAGCCTCAGGCAGCCCAGGATGTAGCGGACCGAGCACTCGGAGAAGAAGATGATCGAACCGTTGACCACGATGTTGGTGTTAGGCCCGTAGATCATGAAGAAGTTCGGGAAGCCCGGCGTGGTCATGCCGAGGTAGGCGCGGGCGTCGCCCTCCCACTGCTCGTGCAGGTCGCGCCCGCCGCGGCCCTTCACCTTGTAGGTCTTCAGGAACTGGCTGGCGGTGAAGCCGGTGCCGTAGATGATCACGTCGAAGTCGCGATGCGCGCCGGCGCCGGTGGCGATCCCCTTGGCGTCGATGGCGGTGATCGGGCTCGTGACCAGCTCGACGTTCGGCCGCTTCAGCGCCGCGATCCACAGACCGTCGTCGCGCAGGATGCGCTTGCCGCCCATCGGGTATTCCGGGATCACTCGCCGCAGCAGGTCCGGCGCATCGGCCGCCTGGGCCGCGATCGCCGCGGCCACCATTTCGCGCATCATCGCATTGGCCGGGCTGACCGCGCCCGGGCCGCCGTTCCAGGTCGGATCGGCCTTCACCGCCTCGTAGATGCCGTCGGTGAGCATCCAGAACAGCCAGAACCGGTACCACTTGCCGTAGAACGGCACGTGCTCCAGCAGCCAGCGCTCCGCCGCGGTGGTGGGCTCGTGATAGTCCGGCGTCGGCGCGAGCCAGGGCGGCGTGCGCTGGAACACGGTCAGGTGCGAGGCGACCTTAGCGATCTCCGGTACGAACTGGAAGGCGCTGGCCCCGGTTCCGATCACGGCGACGCGCTTGCCCTTCAGGTCGACGTCGTGACGCCAGCGGGCGGAGTGGAAGCTCGGTCCGGCGAAGTCGTCGCGGCCGGAGATGTCGGGCAGGCGCGGCTGATTCAGCTGGCCGACCGCCGAGATCACCGCCTTGGCGGTCAGGGTTTCCACCTTGCCGCCCTTGTCGCGCACCCGCACCCGCCAGGTCGACGTCGCCTCGTCCCAGGCGGCCTCCTCGACCTGGGTCTCGAAGCGGATGTGGGGCCTCAGGCGGTGCTTGTCGGCGACGCCCTTGAAGTAGGCCAGCAGCACCGGCTGCGGCGAGAAGTGGTTCGGCCACTCGTGATTGGGCTCGAAGGAGTACGAGTAGAGGTGGCTGGGGTTGTCGACCCGGCAGTCGGGATACTGGTTCTCGAACCAGGTGCCGCCCACCTCGGCGTTCTTCTCGACGATGGTGAACGGGATGCCGGCTTCCTGCAGCCGGATGCCGGCCAGCAGGCCCGACATGCCGGCGCCCACGATCACCACCGGCAGTTTCGACGCGGCCGCCTTCAGCTTCGGCGCCGACCAGTCGGGGCGCTTGGCGTCCTCGCCCGACATCGACAGCTCCTCCATCAGGAACGGCGCGTAGCGCTCGGGGATCTCCACGCCGGCGACGTAGTCCATCATCTTGCGGATGGTCGCCTGGCTCAGCGCCGGCAACGGCGTCTTCCCGGCGACATGCGCCTCGATGGCGGCCTTGGCGGCGGCGCGCAGTTCCGCCTGCTGCGCCTCGGTGTAGCCGCCGACGCGGCTGTCGCCGAAAAAGTCGTAGACCGGCCAGCGATCGCGGGCGACCCAGCGGTCGTCGCCCGTGAGGTGCACCAGCGCGGCGGCCAGCGAGGGCAGGTGCGCGGCGGCGAGGGCTTCGTCGAGGCTGACGTCGGTCATCGTTGCTAACTCCATCTCCCCGAAGACTCAGCCCTTGACGCGGCGTCTGTCCAGACCATGACACGGGCCATGACCGATACCGTCCTCATCGCCGGCGCCAGTGGCGTGATCGGCGCGGCCGCGGCCGAGCATTTCGCCGCGCTGCCCGGCTGGCGCGTCCTCGGCGTCTCCCGCCGCGCACCCTTCCCACCGCCAGGCGGAGCCTACGAGCACGTCCCGCTCGACCTGACCGACGCTGACGCCTGCCGCGCCGCCGCCGACCGCTTCGAGGCCGTGACCCACGTCGTCTACGCGGCGCTGTTCGAGAAGCCCGGTCTCGTGCCCGGCTGGTTCGAGAAAGATCAGATGGCGACCAATCTCGCCATGATCAAGAACCTGATGGACCCGCTGCTGGTCCGGGCGAAAGGCCTTCGCCATGTCAGCGTGCTACAGGGGACCAAGGCCTACGGCGCGCACGTCCACCGTCTGAAGATCCCGGCTCGCGAGGAAACGCCGCGCGATCCGCACGACAACTTCTACTGGCTGCAGGAAGACTACATCCGCGCCGCCCGCGCCGGCGCCGACTGGCGCTTCACCATCTGGCGGCCGCAGGTGGTGTTCGGCGGCGCGCTGGGCGTGGCGATGAACCTGACCCCGATCCTCGGGGTGTACGGCGCAATCTGCCGGGAGATCGGCCGGCCCTTCGACTGTCCCGGCGTCGCCGGCCACGTCATCGAGGCGGTGGACGCGGACCTCATCGCCCGGGCGCTGGCATGGGCGACTGGAAGCCCCGCGGCGGAAGACGAAACCTTCAACATCACCAACGGCGACGTCTTCGTCTGGGAGAACGTCTGGCCGGCCATCGCCGACGCCCTGGGGCTGGAACCGGCGTTCGGCGAACCCGTGCGGCTCTCGGCCTTCCTGCCCGAGCATGCCGGCGCCTGGGACCGGCTCGTCGCCCGCGAAAGGCTGACGGCGCCGCCGATGGGTGAGCTCGTCGGCCAGTCGCACCACTACGCCGACTTCCTGTTCGCCTGGGGCGCCCAGGGGCCGCTTTCGCCGGCGCTGGTCAGCACCATCAAGCTGCGCCAGGCGGGGTTCGGCGACTGCATCGACACCGAGGTCATGTTCAGGAAGTGGCTCAGCCGGCTGATCGAGCGCCGCACGCTGCCCCGGCCCGCCGGACGGGCATGAACTATCGCCACGCCTTCCACGCCGGCAACCACGCCGACGTGTTCAAGCACGCCGCCCTGACGTTGATCCTCGAACATTTGTTGCGGAAGCCGGCGCCGTTCGCCGTGCTCGACACCCATGCGGGGGTCGGCGCCTACGATCTGGCGTCCGAGGGCGCCCAGAAGACGAAGGAGTATGAAACCGGCGTGGGCCGCGTCTTCGGCCGGGATCTGCCTGCCGCGCCCCGCTATGCCGCGCTGCTGGCCGAGATGAACCCGGCCGGTTTGGCGATCTACCCCGGCTCGCCCGAGATCGCGCGGCGGACGCTGCGCGATCAGGACCGGCTCATGCTCTGCGAGCTGCATCCGGCCGACGCGGCGGAGCTGAGAGCCCGCTACCGCGGCGATCCGCGCGTCGCCGTCCACCGCCGCGACGGCTACGAGGCGATCGGCGCCTTCGTCCCCTTCCCCGAGCGCCGCGGCCTTGTGCTGATCGATCCGCCGTTCGAGGCGCCGGACGAGGCGGCGCGGCTGGCCACGGCCCTGACCGCCGGCCTGCGCAAGTGGCCCACGGGCCTGTTCGCCGCCTGGTATCCGATCAAGGACAGCCGTATCGGCGACATGCTCGCGGGGGCGGCGGCTGTCGGCGGTTTCCCCAAGAGCCTCCGCGCCGAGTTCTGCGCGCTGCCTCGCGACGGCGTCGCCATGGCCGGCAGCGGCCTCCTGATCGCCAACGCCCCGTGGAAACTCGACGAAAAGCTCGAAGCGCTTTGCCGGGAGCTGGCGCCGCTGCTGGGGGACGGGCGCGCGAGTTGGAGGGTCGAGGCGCTCTAGATTCCTTCTCCCGCAAGGGGCCTGTTGCAAACTCCCCTCCCCCTTGCGTGGGGAATTATATCGTTGACAAACACGAGTACTGACTCCATGATGAGAGTCAAGGAGTTAACCCGTGGCCAAGTCCGCACTGTCCGCTAAGTTCTTCCACGACGAAGCCGCCGCTTATGCGTGGCTGGAAGGCGTCGTGTGGCCAGATGGCCCCGTCTGCCCGCATTGCGGCGGCGTGGATCGGATCACGGTCGTTGGTGGTACGACGGGCCGTATGGGCCTGAAGCGCTGCCTCCAGTGCAAGAAGCAGTTCACGGTCACGGTCGGAACCGTGTTCGAGCGCAGCCACGTCAAGCTGCACCTGTGGCTCCAAGCCGCTCACCTGATTTGCTCCAGCAAGAAGGGGATGTCCTCCATGCAGATCAGCCGCATCCTTGGCGTCACCTATAAGACCGCATGGTTCATGACGCACCGGTTGCGTGCGGCGATGGGCCTGCCCGACGAAGAACCGCCGCTCGGCGGCGAGGGAAAGGTCATCGAGGCAGACACGACTTTCGTGGGAGGTCGCGAGCCGAACAAGCACGTCGGCAAGCGGAATCCAAAGAACATCGGCGGTGCCGGCAAGGCGATTGTCCACGTCCTCGTTGAGCGCGGTGGGCGCGCCCGCGCTCATCACATCGCCGATGTAACTGGCAACACCCTGCGCGACGTGATGACGAAGCACGCCAGCCGCAAGTCCGCGTTGATGACCGACACCCATGGCGGGTATCACCACATCGGCAAGGAGTTCGCCCGCCACGAGATGGTCGACCACGGCAAGGACGAATACGTGCGCGGCGACGTGTACTCCAACACGGCCGAAGGCTACTTCGCCATTCTGAAGCGCGGTGTGTACGGAACGTTCCACCACGTCAGCGAGGCGCATCTGCACCGCTACCTCGCCGAGTTCGATTTCCGGTACTCCAATCGTCAGGCGCTCGGCGTTGACGATGCTGACCGCACCGTGGCAGCGCTTCGTGGTATCGTCGGGAAGCGGCTGACCTACCGGGACTCATCGGCCTCGGCCGCCACCGTGTAGTTCTCAGGTTCATCACCATGGCGGGCGACAACGAGTTTCGGTTCAGGATCAGCGCGTACACGCCCGCGACCATGCCGCTCGGGCGCCTGGCGGAGTACTTGGCCGAACTGGCAAAAGTCCTCGGGGAAGATCAGGCAGTCCACCTTGTCGAGTTGGACGAGGGCAGCACCGTGCTTGTCCACAAGATCGACGATGAGGCCGTTCCGAAAATCCGCGACCGCGCCGCAGCCGTCCAAGCTGGGCATGCGCCAGCCGACGCCATGCGCAGCTATCGGCGCGTGAACAAGATGCTGCGCGACGACAACGGCGCCGCCGCGTTGCTTGAAGGCGTGGCGGAAATCCTAGAGTTCCCCGGCAACCGCGCCGAGACCGCGCCCTT
>DATJRL010000110.1:0-5553 GCA_035504785.1 Caulobacteraceae bacterium | reverse complement strand
CCTCCACCACCTCGTCCCGCATGCGGGCGTCGAAGGCGTTGCGGGCGGCGGGCCGGGTCAGGCGGATCTGGAGGACGCCGCCGAGCTCTTCCACCGACACCCGCGGCCCGTCGTCGCCGTCGCGCTCATGCCGGGGGGTCGCGGCGCGCCAGGCGCGGAAGCCCTCCGACGCCAGCAGCATCGAATAGGCCAGCGACTCGACCCACAAGGCCGAGTCGAACGACAGCGCTGTCGACGTCCGCAGGACTTGAGCGACCACGCTCGCGGCGATCGGCTGAGCCTCGATCCGCCGTTTCAGCGCCTCCAGCGCCTCGTCCAGCGCGACCCCCGCGAGCCCGACCCAGGGCCCGGGCGCGGCCGGATCGGCGCTGAGCAGGATGTCGAACCGTTCAACCCCCCCCTCGAGCGGCGGGCCGGTGCGGTGGACGCCGATGCGAACCACGCCCGAGGCGGAACCCGGCGAAGCGCTGGACCCTTCACCGAACTCGACCACTTCCACGCCCGCTCCACCGAGAGCGATAAGGTCGCCGATCGGGACGCCGACATCGGCGAATGGCGGGTCGCGCCCCACGGCGAGCTCTCGTCAGGCGGTCTGGGTCGGCGCGGACATCTCGGCCCGCAACTGACGGCGGAGGAGCTTGCCGGTTTCGTTGTACGGCAGCACTTCGCGGAACTCCCATACCTCCGGCGTCTTCGTCGACCGCAACCGGCCACGAACCAAGGCCGCGAGTTCTTCGGTGGACGGCGGCTCGTCCCGCACCACGACCACGCAGGCGACGCGCTCGCCCCACTCGTTGTCGGGCACGCCCAGCACGGCGACGTCGGCCACGGCGGGGTGTTGGCGCAGCACGTCCTCGATCTCGCCGGGCGAGATGTTCTCGCCGCCGCGCACGATCACGTCGTCCAGGCGTCCTTCGACGAAAAGGTAGCCGTCCTCGTCCATCCAGCCGGCGTCGTTGGTGGGAAACCAGCCGTCGTCCCGCAACGCCTTGCGGTGCAGGTACTCGCCGCTGATCTGCTCGCCTCGCACGTAAACTTCACCGGACTTGCCCGGACCGAGCGCCTCGCCGTCGGGGCCGCGGATCTCAAGTTCCAGCGATGGGAGCGGGCGGCCGACGGAGCCGAGGCGGCGGCGCACGGCCGGATCGGCCGAACTCATCGCCGCGCGGTGGTCTTCGGCTGTCAGCACCGCAATGGTGGAGCTGGTCTCGGTGAGGCCGTAGGCGTTGACGAAGTCCACGTGCGGCAGGAGGCGCAACGCACGCTCGATCACGGCCGGCGGCATCCGCCCGCCGCCGTACGACAGCGCCCGCAGCGACGGCAGTTGCTCGTTGCGCGCCTCCAGCACTTCGAGGATGCGGCCCAGCATCGTCGGCACCACCATGGCGTGGGTGACGCTCTCGCGGACCGCGCGATCCACCCAATCTTCGGGGGTGAAAGCGGTCAGATAAACGGTGCGGCGACCGGAGTAGATCGCCGTCAGCGCCGCCGCCACGGAAGCCACGTGATAGGGCGGCACCGAGACGAGCGCGCACTCGTCTTCGTCGGCGCCCATGAACTCGACGGTGGAGATGACGTAGGCGGCCAGGTGCCGATGGCGCAGCACCGCCACCTTCGGGTCGCCGGTGGTGCCGCTGGTGAACAGCAGCACGGCGATGTCCTGGTCTTCCTCCGGCGGCGGCGCGGTGCGCCATGTCGCATCCTGGCAAACCGCGTCGAACGCACTGCGCGGGTGGACGACCACCCCTTCGGTTCCCCTCACGCGCTCCACCATGTCGTCGTCGACGATGGCGACGGCGGGCGCCGTGCGGGCCAGCAACCGCCGCAACTCGACGTCCGGCAGGCGATAGTTGAGCGGCGCGAAAGGCCGCCCGATCTCGCCGGCGGCGAACAGCGCCGTCGGCATGGCCGGGCCGTTCAGCCCGACGAAGACGACCTTCTCGGCGCGTTGATCCAGCAGCCAGGCGCCAGCGGCGCGCGCCCTCAGCGCCAGATCCTCGTAGGTTACGCCGTCACCAATGGGCCCCACCGCAACGCGGTCGGGAAACGCCCCCGCCGCCATCTCGAGCAGCAGCGCTGTGTGCATCGCGGCTAGTCCGAGGCCGGAAGCTTCTTGGCTTCCTTCTGTCCGATCGGCCGCCCGTCGATGCCCAGCGAACCCTTGCCGCCCTTGGTGCACAGCACTTCGAGGCCAGTGACATCGTCGGCGAAACGCTTGCCGGCTTGAGTGCCGCCGTCCTGGCCCGCCTTGATCTCGAGACCCGCGGGCTTGGCTTCCGCGTGCGGCAGCATCGGATGACCGCCGCACTCCAGCGTGGCCGGATTGGCGGTGGCGCGCACGACGACCACCTCCGTGTCGCACACGGCGCTCTTCCAGCGCGATCCGGGTTTCAACTCCATACGTTCACTCCCTGGTGGCATGCCCGCTGGTGGGGATGTCCTTGAAGGGTACGTTCTTGTCCACCCGGATGTCGCCTGGCAAGCCCGCCGCGCGTTCGGCGATGAATTCGTCCGCTCCCGCCCCGATGCGCTAGGCGCTGGCCGGCGCGCGCTGCTGTTGCTGCTGGCCCGTCGCGCCGGTCAGCGGCGTGAACTTCGCCGCCATCTTCGGCAGAGCCTCGGAGAGTATCGAGGAGACCGTCCAGGTATCCGGCGCCGTCAAAGTCTCGACCGGCCGCGGCTGGCTGTAGAGCTCCAGCGTCTCGGCGCGAGCGCCGAAGATCTGGCCGGTGACATCCTTCGCCGCCGGAGAGGCGAGCGCCACGGCGAGCTTGGCCGGCTGGTCGGGCCGCAGCATCTGCTGCATCGCCTTCATCCGCGCCGCCCCGGCCTCGTCCTTCACCGGAATGGTGGCGATGAGGCGCGTCCAGGCCGTCGGCGCGATGATGTTGGAGCGCACGCCCTTCGAGGCCCCCTCCATCGCCAGCATCCGCGACAGGCCCATGATGCCCAGCTTGGCCGCGGCGTAGTTGGTCTGCCCGATGTTGCCGATCAGGCCCGACGTCGAGGTGAAGAGCACGAACGAGCCCTCGCCCTGATCGCGGAAGTGCTCCACGGCGGCGCGGCAGACATTGTAGGAGCCGCGCAGATGCACGGCGATGACGATGTCCCAGTCCTCGTCGGGCATCTTGTGGAACATGCCGTCGCGCAGGATGCCGGCCGGGTTGATCACCGCGTGCAGGCCGCCGAGTTCGTCGATCGCCTGCCGCACCATGTCCTTCACCGCGCCCATGTCGGTGACGCTCTTGGAGTTGGAGACGGCGACGCCGCCGGCGGCGCGGATTTCCTGCGCGACGGCTTCCGCCGGCCCGGCCGAGCCCTCGTCGCCGCCGCGCTCGCCGCCGCCCAGGTCGTTGACCACCACCTTGGCGCCCTCACGGGCCGCGATCAGCGCGCACTCCCGTCCGATGCCGTTGCCGCCGCCGGTGACCAGCACCACCTTACCGTCCAAAGCGCCCATGGCCTTTACTCCCTCGTTGCCTGGCGCAACCCTGCCGCATCTGGAGGGCGCTCGCCAAGTGTGACCCCGGGGCAAGGGACGCCAAGGCGCGCCAACTCGCAAGGCGCCCGACGTGAAGGTGTGGCGCATCGACTGCGCAGCTTGACCCGCCCCGGACTTGGCTGTTACCGCAGGTCCATTCCCCAGCATTCATACTGAGATTGGCGATTTAGACGCGATGCGCGCCCTGTACACGTCCGACATCCAAGCCAATGAGATCGACGGCCTCGGCCACCTGAACGTGCGCTTCTACATGGAGCGGGCTCAGCGGGCGAACCGGCTGCTGATGACTGAACTGGGCCTCACGAGCCAGGCGCTGTCGCCAGCCCGCCTCGTCCAGCACGACACCTACTGCCGCTACCACCGCGAACAGTTCCAGGGCTCGACGCTGACGGTCAACGGCGGGGTTCTCGAGGCCGGGCCGGAGCGCGTCTCGGCGTTCTACGAGGTGACCAATCCCGCCAAGGGCGAAATCGCCGCGACGTTCGTTATCGTCAACAGCGTCACCGATCCAGGGACCGGCAAGACGCTGCCGCTGCCGGCCGCCGCCGTCGCCGCCGCCGGGCGCGAAACCATCGAGCTGCCGGAGTACGGCCGCCCGCGGACCATCGACCTCGGCGCGCCGCGCACCGACCTCACCTTCGCCGAGGTCGCCGCTCGCCTGGCCGACGATCGGTCAGACCCGATGTCGCGGCGTTCGGAGTGGACCGTGACGCCCGAGCAGTGCGACGAGCACGGCTTCCTCTCCGATCCGGGCGCGCTGATGTTCGGGAACGGCCGCATGCCTTCGGCGGAGGAGATGCGCAACCACGGCCCGATGACCTTCACCGGCGACCACGGCCACCGTCTCGGCTGGGCGTCGCTGGAGACGCGGATGGTGCGGGTCAGCCAACCCCGGGCCGGCGACACCCTGTGCTCGATCGGCGCCGAGATCGGCCTTCACGCCAAGGTGCGCCACTCGCGTCGCTGGCTCTTCAACACCTCGACCGGCGAGCTGGTGTCGCTGAACGACAACGTCTCCGTCGCCCTCGACCTCGACGCGCGCCGCTCCATCGAAATCCCCCCCAGCATCCGCGACCAGCTGGTGACCCGCCACGTCCCGGAATTCGCCTAGGGCCGAACCCCTACGGCGCGATTTGGCCTTGACATCGCCACGTTTGTGGGTTACTTTTCGTAACTATCACGCATTGTCTTCCCGGAGAGCCCGCGAAGCGAGACTCATCCGGGATCTCCTTGTCGCCGCTGGACGTTCACCTTCTCCCGGTCGACTCCACCACGTTCCTGCCGGAACGGCGCGCGCCGCAGGCGCAGCTATTTTACCCTTACAGACGCCTGCGGCGCCAACGATCGCACGCCGCGCTCGCGCCTCTTCGACCGCTTCCCGCCCTCAGTTCATCCGTTCGATGATGATCGCCGGCGCCATCCCTCCACCGGCGCACATGGTGATCAGCGCCCGCTGCTTGCCCTGCCGCTCCAGCTCGTCGACCATCGTGCCAATCAGCATCGACCCCGTCGCGCCGATCGGATGCCCCAGCGCGATGGCGCCGCCGTTGACGTTGACCTTCTCGCGGTCGAGCCCGAGGTCACGGATCGCCTTCTCGACCACCACCGCGAAGGCCTCGTTGATCTCGAAGAGGTCGATGTCCTCCAGGCCGAGCCCCGCCTTGGCCAGCACCTTCTTGATCGCCGGAACCGGGGCATTGAGCATCAGCGTCGGGCAGTCGCCCTGATTGACCATGGCGACGACCCTGGCGCGCGGCTTCAGGCCGTGGCTCTTGGCGTACTCGGGCGAAGCCAGCAGCAACGCGCCCGACCCGTCGACCACCCCCGACGAGTTGCCGGCGTGGTGGATGAACTTGATGTCCACGTCCGGGTACTTCTGCAGGATCAGGCTGCGGAACGTGGCGCCGGTGTCGTCGATCACGATGTCGGCCATCGCCTCGAACGACGGCTTCAGGCCCGAGAGCGCCTCGAGCGTGGTCTGCGGGCGGGGGTATTCCTCGTGGTCGAGCGCGAGCGAGCCGTCCTCGCGGTAGACCGGCACCAGGCTCTTG
>DATJRL010000109.1:0-8771 GCA_035504785.1 Caulobacteraceae bacterium | reverse complement strand
CGCGCGAGGCCGAAATCGAGGCCCTGCGCGCCAAGCGCGCCGCGGAGCGCAAGGCCAAACGCGAGGAATCGGCTCGCAAGGAGTCGGAGCGCCGCGCCCTGGAATTCGAGATCGCCGAGGCCATGGAGCTGGAGCTGCGCGCCAAACAGAAAGCCGCCCGCGACGCCCGCTACGCGGCGCGCAAGCAGCGCCGGAAGTAACCCCCCTCTCCCTCGAGGGGGAGGGTTGATAAGCGCGTACGCAACGCCGCATTTGGTCCTAACATCTTCCTCAAGCGAGGAGAGGTTGGACCAGATGCAGAAATCTCGCGTCCGGCTGCGCGCCTTGGCCGTGGCTGGCTGGGTGCTCGTGGCCGCGGCGCCGTTCGTGGCCGCTTCGGGTCTCGGCGCGAGGGCGACAGCCGAGGGCGCGGCCCCGCCGCCGGCGGCGACCTCGTCGAACCTCGCCGAGGGCGAGGCGCTCTTCAAAGCCCGCTGCGCCAGCTGTCACGAGCCCGCCGTCGGCCGCGCGCCGGATCGCGCCGCCCTCTCGCGCCTCGGGCTCATGGAGGTGCTGAACACCCTGCTCAACGGCGCGATGCGGCCGATGGCGCAAGGGCTCACCACCCGGCAGCTGGGCCTGATCGCCAACTATGTGTCGCCGCCGACGAAGGCGGCCGCCGCCTCGCCGCCGCCGGATCCGCCCAGGTGCGCGAAGATCGCGCCGTTCAAGCCGGCGCCGGGCGACTGGCCGGTCTGGGGCCAGGATCTCGCCAACCGGCGCCAGACGAGCGCCGGCCCGCCGGCGTCGCAGGCGTCGCGGTTGAACGTGAAGTGGGCCTTCGCGCTCGCCGGCGGCAAGGAGGGCGAGCCGACTGTGGCCGGCGGCCGCGTGTTCCTGACCAGCTTCAGCGGCAACGCCTATGCTCTCGACGCCGCTGTCGGCTGCCTGATCTGGCGCATCGACGGCGCCCATTCCCGCACCGCCATGACGGTCGCCCCGCTCGCGGCCGCGCCCAGCGGCTGGGCGGTCTTCTACGGCGACCAGACCAAGAGCGTGCACGCGGTGGACGCGGCCGACGGCAAGGCGATCTGGGCTCAGAGGGTCGAGGACCACCCGCTGGCCATCCTTACCGGCGCGCCGGCGGTGTGGGGCGGGCGCGTCTACCAGCCGATCTCATCCTTCGAGGAGCTGACCGCCTCGGCGGCGACCTACCCTTGCTGCACCTTCCGCGGCTCCGTGGCGGCCCTCGACGCCGCCACGGGCAAGCTGCTGTGGAAAACGCCAGCGATCAGCCAGCCGCCGGCGCCCAGCCACAAGAACGCCGCCGGAACCCAGATGTTCGGTCCCGCGGGGGCGGCGATCTGGTCGACGCCGACCATCGATGCGAAGCGCGGCGTGCTCTATGTCGCCACGGGCGACTCCTACACCGACGTGAAGGAAGACGGGTCCGACTCGATCCTCGCCATCGACCTGGCGACCGGCAAGGTGAAATGGCGCACCCAGGTGACCGCCGGCGACAACTACCTCAGCGGCTGCGAAGTCACCCCGCTAGTCAATTGCCCCAAGAGCCTCGGCCACGACTTCGACTTCGGCGCGCCGCCAGTGCTGGCGCGGACCGCGGGCGGCGCGGACATCCTGCTCGCCGGCCAGAAGTCAGGCGCGGCCTACGGGCTCGATCCGGCCGATGGCCACGTCCTCTGGAAGACCCAGGTCGGCGCCGGAGGACCGCTGGGGGGCGTCGAGTGGGGCATGGCCAGCGACGGCCGCCGGCTCTACGTCGGAGTCGCCGACGCGTTCATGCCCTCGCCGCCCGGGCGGCCGGGCCTCGCGGCCCTAGATCCCGCCACCGGTCACGAGCTCTGGTCCACGCCATCGCCGCGCCTGCCGTGCGGCTGGACCGGCGGCGCGCCGTGCCTGAACGGGATCTCGGCGGCGCCCACCATCAGCGGCGGCCTCGTCTACGCCGGCGACATGAACGGCCGCCTGCGCGCCTATGACGCCTCAAGCGGCAAGGTCGTGTGGGAGGTCGATACGGGCGCCGGGACCTTCGCCACGGTCAACGGCGTCGCCGCGGCCGGCGGCAACATCGACGGCGCGGGTCCGGTGGCGGCCTACGGGCGGCTCTACATGATGTCCGGCTACCAGGGCAGCCTGGGCGGTCCCACGACGAGCGTGCTGGTTGTGTACTCGGTGGACGGGCAGTAGGGGCGCGATTCGTGCGTGGTTCGAGACGCGCTCTTACGAGCGCTCCTCACCATGACGAAAACTGGTGCGATCCCGTATATCGTCATCCTGAGGAGCCCGCGCGGCGGGCGTCTCAAAGGACGCAAGCTCGCAATGCAGTCCAGCTAAACCCCCCGGAACGCCGGCTTGCGCTTTTCCATGAAGGCGGTGCGGCCTTCCTTGAAGTCGGCGGAGTCGAAGCAGGCCGCGACGGCGGCTTCCACGTCGGCGAGGCGGCGCTTGCTCTCGTAGCGCACCGCTTCGCGGGCGGCGATCTTGGCGGCGCGGACAGTGAGCGGGGCGTTGGCGCCGATCATGGCGGCGTACTCCCGCACCAGGCCGTCGAGTTGGTCGGACGGCGAGACGCGGTTGACCAGCCCCACCCTGAGCGCCTCCTGGGCGTCGAACTGGCGGGCGGTGAACAGGATCTCCTTGGCGATGGCGGGGCCGACGATGTCGATCAGCGCCTTCACCCCGCCAAAGCCGTAGCCGAGGCCGAGCCGCGCGGCCGGGATGGCGAACCGCGAGCCGGTCTCGCAGATGCGGATGTCGGTCTGCAGCGCCACCGCGAGGCCACCGCCGATGCAATAGCCGCGGATCATGGCGATCGACGGCTTGGAGAGCCCCGCCATGGCCGCGTTGGCCGCCCCGGATGCGCCGGAGTAGCGGGCCTCGGCGGTGGCGTCGGTGCGCTCGGCCTCGAACTGCGAGATGTCGGCGCCGGAGACGAAGGCCTTGTCGCCCGCCCCGGTGAAGACCACGACCCGCACCTCCGGGTCGGCCTCGAAGGCGGCGATGACGTCGGGGATCGCCCGCCACATGTCGAGCGAGACCGCGTTGCGGCGCTCGGGATTGTTGAAAATCATCCAGCCGATCGCGCCTTCCTTGCGGCCGATCAGCTTCTCCACGCCCAGGTCCATCCCGCTTCCTTCCTCGGTGAGCTGGGACGTTGACAACCGCGCCGCCGGACCGTCAACCAGCGGGTATGAACGGCAACCTCTACGCCAGGCTCCTCGAGCGCTTCCCGGCCGACCGCAGCAAGGCGGCGTTCCTTTTGCCGGACGGCGGCGAGATCAGCTACGGCGCCCTCGCGCTCGGAACCGGCCAGGTGGCGGCGCTGCTGAGGGACAGGGGCGTCGCGCCCGGCGACCGCGTCGCGGTGCAGGCCCCGAAGAGCCCCGAGGCGGTGATGCTGTACCTGGCGGTGCTGCAAGTCGGCGCGGTCTATCTGCCGCTCAACACCGCCTACACCAAGTCCGAGATCGACTACTTCGTCGCCGACGCCGAGCCGGCGCTGTTCGTCGCCGACGCCGTCGCGCTGGCGACCGAAGCCGCCGCTCTCCCGCCGCTCATCGCGATCCACGAGGCGGCCGCAACCGATCTCGCGGCCATCGTCTACACCAGCGGCACCACCGGCCGGTCCAAGGGCGCGATGCTCACCCACGGCGGGCTGGCCGCCAACGGTCAGGCGCTCGCCGACGCCTGGGGCTTCACCGGCGCTGACACCTTGCTGCACGCCCTGCCGATCTACCACGTGCACGGTCTCTTCATCGCCCTGCACTGCGTCTTTCTCACCGGCGCGAAGCTCCTGTGGCTGCCGAAGTTCGACGAGGACGCGGTGCTGGCGGCGCTGCCGCGGGCGAGCGTGATGATGGGGGTGCCCACCTTCTACACCCGCCTTCTCGCCGACGCGAGGTTCACGCGGCAAGCCTCGGAACACATGCGGCTTTTCGTCTGCGGATCAGCGCCTCTGCTGCCCTCGACCTTCGAGGCGTTCGAGGCGCGGACCGGCGTGCGCATCCTCGAGCGCTACGGCATGAGCGAGGCGATCATCATCACCACCAACCCGCTCCACGGCGAGCGCATCGCCGGCAGCGTCGGTTATCCGTTGCCGGGCGTGGACCTTCGCGTCGCCGACGACGGCATCGTGCAGATCAAGGGCCCCAGCGTCACCACCGGTTACTGGCGCAACCCGCCAAAGACCGCCGAGGCCTTCACCGTCGACGGCTACTTCATCACCGGCGACGTCGGCCGCCAGGACCCGGACGGGAGGCTGTGGCTGTCGGGCCGGGTCAGCGACATGATCATCTCCGGCGGCCTCAACGTGTACCCCAAGGAGATCGAGCTGGTGCTGGACGAGATGCCGGGCGTGGTCGAGAGCGCGGTGATCGGCCTGCCCCACCCCGACTTCGGCGAGGCCGTCGCGGCCGTGATCGCCGGCGAGGGCGACGAGGCCGCGACGATCGCCGCGACGCGCGAGCGCCTGGCCGCCTTCAAGTGCCCCAAGCGCGTCTTCTTCGTCGCCGACCTGCCGCGCAACACCATGGGCAAGGTGCTGAAGGCCGAGCTGCGGCGGGTCTACGCCGACGCGTTCGGCGCCTAAGAGGTGCGGCGCTCGGCGAGGACACGCTCGATCAGCTCGGCGTCTCGGCGCGACTCGGCGGCGCGCCGCTCCAGTTCGGCCTTGCGCGCCAGGAGCTGGTCGCGCGACTGGCCGGCCATCGGCTCGACCTTCCAGCCCCGCGCCTCGGCGTAGGCGTCCGGCCGCCAAGGTTCGCCCGGCTTGCGCTCCAGCGCCTCGGTCGTCTGCCTGAGCCCCCACGCCATGTGCTCGAGTCCGTCGGCGAAGCTTCTCTGGCAAAGAGACAGCCGCTCGTCGCTGAAGTCGCGGAAGGCCTCGCGGGCGACGTCCAGCGGATCGGCGTCCGGCCGGCTCGCCTGCGCCGCCTTCAGCCGGTGCGCGATGTCCCCCTCGAGCATGATCCCGTCGCAGAGCCCGACGCATTCGTTGCAGATGAAAGCGGTCGGGCCGGCGATCAACTTTTGCACGTCGTACTGCGACTTGCCGCAGAATGAGCAGTAGAGCGTCTTGCCCGGTCCGGCGGCGGCCGGCTCGGGCCGGTCCGCCGGTTTTTCCGCCTCGATCTTGGCGGCGAGGATGTTCCAGTTGTCGAAGCCGAAGGCCTTGGCGACGAGCTCCAGGCTCTCGCTGTGGGTCAGGGTGACGGATTTGTCGGAAAGGGCCTGGCGCAGGCTGTGGGCCATGGCCTTGGAATCGCGGAAGTCGCGCATGTCGCATCCCGTTCAGGGCGGACGAGGAATGCCGGCGCTTGCGATTACCGACCCGTCCGCCGCTGGGCTTGGGTGCGGGTGTTTGGCGATACGTTCACCGTCCCCGAGAGGCGCAAGCGGCGGGTGTATCGACCTGTCCCACAGTCTGCGGAGCGGGCGCGGCGCTGTCAATCTCGCCCTTGGAATCATGGTCGCGCGGTGCTGGTTGACCCACTCGCATCCAGCTAAGAACAGGGCATGCTCGACCGTTTCGACCCCAAGCTCGACGGCGCCTTCGACGCGGTGGATCGTGAGGCGCTGCTGCGGCGGCTGCGGCGCATCCTGCCGGCGGAGCGGCTGATCGCCTCGACCGAGGGCATGCGGCCCTACGAGAGCGACGGGCTGGCGGCCTACCGGAGCCTCCCCGCGGCGGTGGCGCTGCCGGCGGACGCGGGCGAGGTCGCGGCGGTGCTGAAGGTCTGCCGGGACCTGGGCGCGCCGGTGGTGGCGCGCGGGGCCGGCACCGGGCTTTCCGGCGGCGCTCTGCCCTTCCCGGGCAGCGTGCTGCTGGCGCTGGGCAAGCTGAACCGCATCCTTTCCATCGATCCCGACGCCCGCACCGCCCGCGTCCAGCCCGGGGTGCGCAACCTGGCGATCTCCGAAGCCGTGAAGCCCTACGGGCTCTTCTACGCCCCCGATCCGTCCTCGCAGCTCGCCTGCTCCATCGGCGGCAATGTGGCCGAGAACGCCGGCGGCGTGCACTGCCTGAAGTACGGCCTCACGGTGCACAACGTGCTGAAGCTGCACGCTGTCACCCTGGAGGGCGAGCGGCTAACCATCGGCAGCGAGGGGCCGGACGCGCCGGGCTTCGACCTGATAGCGCTGATGACCGGCTCCGAAGGGCTGCTGGCGGTGGTCACCGAGATCACCGTGCGGCTGCTGCCGATCCCGTCCGACGTGCAGGCGATGCTGGCGGCCTTCCCCGACGCCGGCTGCGCCGCCCAGGCCGTCGCCGACATCATCGCCGCCGGGATCACGCCGGCGGGTCTGGAGATGATGGACGCGCTGGCGCTGAAAGCGGCCGAGAGCTACGCCCACGCCGGCTACCCGCCGGACGCCGACGCGATCCTGATCTGCGAGTGCGACGGGGCGGCGGGCGACGCGGAGGCCGAGCTGGCGGACGTGGCCGAGGTGTGCCGGGCGGCCGGGGCCACCCTGATCCGCCACGCCAAGGACCAGGCCGAGCGGGCGCGGCTGTGGGCCGGGCGCAAGGCCGCCTTTCCGGCCATGGGGCGTCTCGCGCCGGACTACTACTGCATCGACGGCACCATCCCCCGCCGCCGGTTGCCAGAGGTGCTGGCCGCCATCGCGGCGATGTCGCGCGAACATGGTCTGGCGGTCGCCAATGTCTTTCACGCCGGCGACGGCAACCTGCACCCGCTGATCCTCTACGACGCGCAAGCGGACGGGCAGCTGGCGCGGGCCGAGGAACTGGGCGGCGCGATCCTGGAGCTGTGCGTCGAGGTCGGCGGCACCATCACCGGCGAACACGGCGTGGGGCGCGAGAAGATCAACCAGATGTGCGTGCAGTTCACGCCCGCCGAGCTCGAGACCTTCGCCGCCATCAAAGCCGCGTTCGATCCGGCCGGCCTGCTCAATCCCGGCAAGGCGGTGCCCACCCTCGCCCGCTGCGCCGAGTTCGGCGCGATGCATGTGCACCACGGGGAGACTGCTTTCCCCGATCTTCCGCGGTTCTGATGGTGGCGGCGGCATCGACACCCCCGCCCCCCGGAGGGGCGGGGGAAGGGGGCGGGGGGACGCTCGGGCCGCGCGGCAGCCTCCCCGGCGAAGGGCCGCGCGCGCATGTTCAGCCCCCCACCCCTAACCCCTCCCCTCAAGGGGGAGGGGAATCCGACCTCACCGAGTCCCTCGCCGACCAGGTCCGGCAGGCGGCCGAGTCGGGAACCCCGCTGCGGATCGTCGGGGGGGACACCAAGGCGTTCTACGGCCGGCGGGTCGAGGGCGAGCCGTTGCGGATGGCGGGGCATGCGGGGGTGATCTCGTACGATCCCAGCGAGCTCGTGGTCACCGCGCGGGCTGGCACGCTGCTCAGCGACGTCGAGGCGCGGCTCGCGGAGGGCGGTCAACGGTTGGCCTTCGAGCCCCCGGGCTTTGGCGCCGGGAGCACGCTCGGCGGCGTGGTCGCGGCGGGACTGGCCGGCCCGCGTCGGCCGTTCGCCGGGGCGGTGCGGGACAGCGTGCTGGGAGCGACGATCCTCGATGGCCGGGGACGCGTGCTCCGCTTCGGCGGACAGGTGTTCAAGAATGTCGCCGGCTTCGACCTGTTTCGCCCGCAAGCCGGCGCGCTGGGCTCGCTGGGCGCGATCCTCGACGTCTCGCTCCGGGTGGCGCCGGCGCCCAGGCGCGAGATCGCGCTCGCCTTCGAGACGCCATCCGACACGGCGCGCCGCCGGCTCGCCGAGCTGATGCGGCGGCCGACCCCGCTGAGCGGCGCGTTCCACGATGGCGCGCGGCTGCACCTGCGCCTCTCCGGCGGCGAAGCGGGGGTCGTGGCGCTGGCGGCGGAACTGGGCGGCGAGGAGGATCCGATGGCGTTCTGGGACGTGGTGCGGGCCTATCGCCATGCCGCCTTCGCCGGCGAGGCGCCGCTCTGGCGGCTGTCGCTGCCACAGACCGCGCCGATTCCGGCGGTCGGCGGTGTCGCGGCCTGGGACTGGGCGGGTGCCCAGGTCTGGATGTGGTCCGACGCGCCGGCGGCGGCTATCTGGGAGGCGGCGTCGAGGGTCGGCGGCCACGCGACCTTGTTCCGAGGCGCCGCAGACGGCGCGGAGGTGTTCCAGCCGCTGCCTCCCGCGATGCTGGCCCTGCACCAGCGGCTGAAGGAGGCCCTCGACCCGGCCGGGATCCTCAACCCCGGCCGCATGTACGGAGCGCTTTAGAATGCGCGCGAAGATCGCCGGACCCCTGGCCGACACCCTGGCCGGCGCCCGAGCCGAGGCGGTGCTGCGCGCCTGCGTTCACTGCGGCATGTGCAACGCCGTCTGCCCGACGTTCCAGCTCACCGGCGACGAACTCGACGGTCCCAGGGGTCGCATCTACCTGATGAAAGGCTCGCTCGAGGGCGAGGCTATCGGGCGGGAGACGCTGCTGCATCTCGACCGCTGCCTGGAATGCCGCGCCTGCGAGACCGCCTGCCCCTCCGGCGTCGAATACCACCGCCTGCTGGACGTCGGTCGGCCGTTCGTGGAGACGAAGGTGCGCCGGCCGTGGCGGGACCGGCTGGTGCGGCGCGCGATCCGCTGGGTGACGGTGCGGCCGGGCCGGTTCGCGATGGCGACGGCGTTGGGGCGGTTGGCCGGTCCGCTGCTGCCGAAGTCGCTGCGGGGGAAAGTCGTCGCGTGTACCCTCCCCCCTGAGGGGAGGGTGGCGAGCCCGGACTCGGTCCGGGGTCGCCGGGTGGGGGTTTCCACCCGCGACCCGGACGTCGCCGGCAG
>DATJRL010000108.1:0-4298 GCA_035504785.1 Caulobacteraceae bacterium | reverse complement strand
ATCGCCGGGATCGTCGGGCGACTGGACGAGGCGAACCGCGTCGCTCTCGCGCGGATGAACGATGCGATGGTCCACCGCGGCCCGGACGGGAGCGGGACATGGGTCTCCGCGCCCGACTGTCGCGGCTGGGGCGCGCTGCTCGCCCATCGGCGCCTCTCCATCCTCGACCTCTCGCCCGCCGGCGCTCAGCCCATGGTGGACCCGGCGACCGGGCACGTCATCGTCTTCAACGGCGAGATCTACAATTTCCGCGAGCTCCGGCGGCGCCTGGAGGCCGAGGGGCAGGTGATACAATCGAGCGGGGACACCGGGGTGATGCTGCGCGCCCTCGGCTTGCACGGGCCGGCGGCGGTGCCCTGGCTCCGCGGCATGTTCACCTTCGCCTGCTGGGACCCCAAGGAGCGCCGGCTCCTGCTGGCGAGGGATCCCCTCGGCATCAAGCCTCTCTACCTCGCGCAATCGTCGGATCCGGATGCGGGCTGGTCCTTGGCCTTCGCCTCGGAGCTTCGCGCCCTCCTGGCGTCGGGGCTCCTTGGCTCGCCTCGCCTCGACCCGCAGGCGGTGGCCAGCAGCGTCTGGAACGGCTTCGTGGTCGGCCCCGGCTCCGCCGTCAAGGGCGTCGACCTGCTGTGGCCGGGCGGCCTGCTTGAGTTCGACGGTCAGGGCAGGGAGGTTCGCCGGCAGGAGTTCTGGCGCATCCCCGACCGCGCGCCCGATCCGATCACGGATGAGGACAGTCTGGCCGCCACTTTGCAAGAGGGGCTGAGGCTTCACCTCGCGAGCGACGTGCCGCTCGCGATCCTGCTCTCGAGCGGCGTCGACTCGTCAGCCGTCGCCAATCTCGCCCAGCGCGCGGCGCAAAGCCCTGTCCACACCTTCACGCTGGCCTTCGAGGAGGATGAGCTGAACGAGGGGCCTGTCGCGCGGCGGATCGCCGGCGCGATCGGCACCCAGCACCATGAGGTCGTGCTGAGCGAAGCGCGCTTCGTCGACAATCTGGACGCGGCGCTGGACAGCCTGGACCAGCCGACCTTCGACGGGCTTAACGCCTACTACATTTCGAGCGCCATTCGCGCCGCCGGGTTCACCGTGGCGCTGTCGGGCTCGGGCGGCGACGAGCTGTTCGGGGGCTACGCGTCCTACCGCGACCTGCCGGCGCTGCACCGCTGGTCCCGGCGCGCCGCGTGGGTTCCCAGAAGCCTGCAGGCGGCGGTGGCGAGGCTCGCGACTTGGCCGCTCAGGCGCTCAGGCGCGCCGATGCCGCCCCAGACGCGGTGGGCCAAGCTTCCGGACATGGTCCGGCACGGCGATGACCTGCTGGCGCTCTACCAGCTGGCTTACGCGCTCTTCCTCCCCGGATTTCAGCATGAGCTTCTCGCGCCAAGCTTCGCGGAAGCGCTGGCCGACGGCCTACCCGAGGCGATGCGGCGACGGATTCTCGCCGAGAGCCGGGACCGGACGCCGCTCTCGGCCATCAGCGTCATGGAGCAGCGGCTTTTCCTCGGCGAGCGGCTCTTGCGGGACAATGACGTCGCCAGCATGGCCTGCTCGCTGGAGCAGCGGGTGCCGCTGGTCGACCAGGTCCTGTTCGAGAGCGTGGACCGCCTGCCTGATCAGATGCGCTACTCGCCGCTCGGGCGGAAGACCATGTTGCGGCGCATCGGTCTGCGCGGCCTTGACCCGGCTTTGTTCGAGCGGCCGAAGAGCGGGTTTGTGCTGCCGTTCGATCGCTGGATCCGGCGCGGCCTTAAGGACGCCATGGACGAGACCCTGCGAGACCCGCAGGCGATTCAGCCGGTCGGGCTCGATCCAGTGGCGGTGGCGAAGCTTTGGCAGGCCTTCCTCGATGGCGCGCCCGGCATGTACTGGTCGCGGATTTGGTCGGTGTACGTGCTAATCCGTTGGTGTCACCGCAACCGCGTTTTCCGCTGAGAGGCGGAGCAGAACGCGAATTTGGAGAGCAATCAAAGCTTAAAAAGCCACGGAGGCAAGAATGTACCGCTCTCATCAGGGCCAGGACCAGTGGGTCATCGAGCGCGTCTTCTCTGGCAAGCGCGGTGGTTGGTTTATCGATTCCGGTGCAGGTCCTGATGGCATAAAGGGATCGAATTCCTATGTCCTCGAGACCGAATTCGGCTGGAACGGGCTTCTGGTGGAGCCGCATCCCGCGTGTTTCAAACGCGTCAGGGCCAATCGATCCGCGGTCGTCGAGGAATGTTGCCTCACGGATTCATCCTCTGAGGTGGAGTTCGTGCTCAATGAGGCTCCCGAGCTGAGCAGCATTCCGCAACACCTGTCCGAGCCGGACTTTGTGGCCGCGGGTTATGCGCGCACGTCGTTTACGAAGGTTCGCGTGCCCGGCGTTCCGCTGTGGGAGCTTCTGCGTCGTCACCACGCTCCCGCCGTTATTGATTACATGAGCTTGGATATTGAAGGCGCCGAGTGGATTGCGCTCAAGGACTTTCCTTTCAACGAGTTTCGCATCCTCTGCATGACCGTCGAGCGCAATGCGAAGTCATATGACAAGCTCCAAGCCAAGCTCCGTCGCGAAGGTTATCGTCTAGTGCGCTCGGTGATTCCCGACGACTTCTACGTGCATAAGTCGCTTGAATATGAAGTGACCCCTGCCGAACGCGTTCAGACGCTGATCCGCAGCACTTGGCACACGGTGTACTTCCACGAGCCTATGCTCAGCGTCCGCCGAACCGCGCGGTCGGTGCGGAGCGTGCTGCGCGGCTATTAGGAATCGAGCAACACGCGGCGACAGCAGAATCGCGCATCGCAAACAACCCGCCAAGGCAAACGGGCATATCCAGGTCCATGAGCCCAGAACGACTCAATATCCTCTACGTCTCCCACATGCCGGCCAGCCCGCCGCGCTTTGGCGCCCAGGCGCGAACGCACGGGCTCATGACCCAGCTGGCGCGACGCCACAATCTGACAGCCATAATGCTGGTCGACGACGAGTTCGACGCTGACGAGTGCCGCCGGGCCATGCAGGCTTATTGCCGGGAGGTTGCGCTCGTCCCGAACCCGAGGGGACGGCAAGGCGTGACCAAGCGGCTGATGCAGGTCCGGTCTCTTGCGTCGACGCGGAGCTTCGAGCGATTGCGGGTGACCGTGCCGGCGTTGCAGCAAACCTTGGATCGCGTGTTGCGCGCGAGACGGTTCGACATCGTCAACCTCGAGTTCTCGGACCTTGGCCACTACGACCTGCGCCAGGCGCCGCCCGGGCAAAAGCAACCTCCCCTGGTCGTCGACTCCCACGACATCGCCTACGACCTGGCGCGACAGTTCGCCCGCGCCGGCGGCAGTGTCAGCCGCCGGCTCTACGCCGGGGCCAACTGGCGCAAGCTCCAGCGGGAGGAGTTGAAGGTGTATCGTGACGCCGACGGCGTCTACGTGTGCAGCGCGGCAGATGAACAGCGCGTGCTCGACGACGTCCCGGGCGTCTGCACGGCGGTCATTCCCAACGCGGCGGACGTCGACTACTACCAACCGCGCCCCACGGACCCCCCATCCGATGGGCGAACTGTAGTCTATTTCGGGCTCCTCTCAACTGTCCCCAATGTCGACGCCGTGGTCCACTTTGTGCGTGATATTTGGCCCCGCATTGTTGAGGCGCACCCCGAAGCACGTTGCAAAATCATCGGCGGCCGGCCGCCGCCTTCGCTCCAGGCGCTCGCCGGGCCCCGGGTCGAACTGACGGGCTTCGTGTCGGACCTGCGGCCGCACCTCGCGGCGGCGGCAGCCGTGGTCGTGCCGCTGCGTCTGGGCAGCGGCACCCGCCTCAAGATCGTCGAGGCCATGGCCATGGGGAAGGCGATTGTCTCAACCACGCTGGGCGCCGAAGGGATCGAGGCGTCCCGGGGGCGCGATATCCTTGTCGCAGATAAGCCCGCAGACTTCGCCGACGCAGTGAACCGCCTGCTGGCTGAACCCGACCTCGCGGCGCGCATCGGCCGCTCGGCGAGGCGCCTGGCGGTGGAGCGGTACGGCTGGAGCGAGGCCGCCCAAGCGCTGGAAGGGTTCTACCGCAGGATCCTGGAGAAGGCGGCGTGAAGGCGGCGCTTATCGGGGCCGGAGCGATCGCCAAGCAGCATCTCTCCTGCTTGAAGACCTTGCCGGGCGTCGAATTGGCCGCCATTTGCGACCTCTCGCCCGCCGCGGCCGAAGCCGCCGCCGAAAGGTATGGCGTCCGTTCTTGGTTCACCGACCACCGGGCGATGCTGGAGAAGGCGCGGCCCGACGTGGTCCACGTCGCCACGCCTCCGACCGCTCACTTCGGGCCGGCCATG
>DATJRL010000107.1:0-3215 GCA_035504785.1 Caulobacteraceae bacterium | reverse complement strand
TCCTCGGTCATGACCATGGACTTGCGCTCGGCGCCCATCATGACCTTGTCCTTGGCCTCCTCGAAATCGTGCTGGGTGACCATGCGCCGGTTCTTGCGGGCGGCCATCAGCGCGGCTTCGTTGACCAGGTTGGCGAGGTCGGCGCCGGAGAAGCCCGGCGTGCCGCGCGCGATCACCTTCACGTCCACGTCCGCGGCCAGCGGCACGTTGCGCATGTGGACGCGCAGGATGCGTTCGCGGCCGACGATGTCGGGGTTGGGCACCACCACCTGGCGATCGAACCGGCCGGGGCGCAGCAGCGCCGGGTCCAGCACGTCGGGGCGGTTGGTGGAGGCGACGACGATGATGCCCTCGTTGGGATCGAAACCGTCCATCTCGACCAGCAGCTGATTGAGCGTCTGCTCGCGTTCGTCGTTGCCGCCGCCGAGGCCCGCGCCGCGGTGGCGGCCCACCGCGTCGATCTCGTCGATGAAGATGATGCAGGGCGCGTTCTTCTTGGCCTGCTCGAACATGTCGCGCACGCGGCTGGCGCCGACGCCGACGAACATCTCCACGAAGTCCGACCCCGAAATGAAGAAGAACGGCACGCCCGCCTCGCCCGCCACGGCGCGGCCGAGCAGCGTCTTGCCGGTGCCGGGCGGGCCGACCATCAGCGCGCCCTTCGGGATCTTGCCGCCCAGGCGCTGGAACTTGGCCGGATCCTTCAGGAAATCGACGATCTCGGTAAGGTCTTCCTTGGCCTCGTCGACGCCGGCGACGTCCTCGAAGGTCACGCGGTTCTTGTTCTCGGTCAGCAGCCGGGCCTTGGACTTGCCGAAGCCCATGGCGCCGCGAGCGCCGCCCTGCATCTGGCGCATGACGAAGATCCAGGCGCCGACCAGGAGCAGGATCGGCAGCGTCTGCATCAGGATGGTGACCAGCAGGCTCGGCCCGGGCGGCTGGCCGCTCCATTGGATGTCCTTGTGCTGGCGCAGCGCCTGCTCGAGCACCGTGTCGTTGTCGCTGGGACTGACCGCGTGGAACTCGTGACCCTGCTTGTCGGTGGCGTCGACCGTATAGCCGTGGATCAGCACCTTGGAGATCTGGCCCGCGTCGACCCGCGCGAGCAGGTCGGAATAGGCGATGTCGGCCGGCGCGCTGGGACTGCGCGACTGGCCCTGCATCACGCTGTAGATCAGGGCGACGGCGACGAGGATGACACCCCAGATCGCCAGATTGCGGACGTTCATCTAGATCGGCCTCAAGAGCAACGGACCTTCAATTTAGGCGCCCAAGGGCGTTTGCGCTACGCGCCACAACGACGCCTCGTCGGCGATGCAACCCAAGGCGGCTTGCAAGCGGTTCAGGCTCAGCGACCGGGCGACGACCGGCCCGGATTGCCGAACAATGGGGCAAAAATAGTCACCAGCCGGTGAAATCGCCGCGGGCAGAGCGGCGCGAGGCGCCGCCGGCGCCCCGGCGAGCCACGCTCGCTCGGCCTTGGGAAGCCGGCTGGCCACGCCGCGCAGCGCAACGACGCGCCAGCCCGGCTCGGTCGCGGCGACGAGGAAGCGGCCGTCGAACACCGTCTCGCCGACCGGCAGCGTCACCTCGGCCAAGCCCCCACGGCGTCGCTCGCCGGCCTCGCGGCAACAGGTCACGTCCTCGCCAGCCGCCTCCAGCCTCGCTCCCGCGAGGGTGGCGACGAAGTCCTCCCCGGCCGCCAATCGCAGCAGCAGGCGGTCCAGGCTCGAGCCGCGCGGCGGCCGCGCGCCGCCGGAGGCGCAGAGCAGCATCGCGCTCAGCAGACTGCGCCCGTTCGACGCGCCGAAGGCCGCCCGCGCCGCGGTGAGTTCGCCCGCGGCGCCCTCGACCACCACGGCGCAGCTCGTCCCGCGATGGTCCGAGAGCCGCGAGACATCCTCCGTCGGTTGCCCGGCCAGGCGGCGGCGCGCGGCGGACCTGGCGTAGCGAGGATCTTCGTTGGCCGGATCCTCGACCCAGCGTTCGCCGCGCTCACGCAAAAGGTCGCGAAGCGCCGCCCGCCGGACGCCGAGCAAGGGCCGCAGGATGAAAACGCCGCGCCCTTCCGGCCAGGCCGGCGACGGCGACCAGGTTCTGGGGGTCGGCACGATGCAGCCCGCCGTCCGCATCGCCTGGGCCTCGAGCACGTCATCGGCCGTGTGCGCCATCAGCACCGCCCGCGCGCCAAGCTCCCGCGTCGCATCGGCGAGCAGCGCGTGCCGCGCCGCCCGCGCCGCCGCCGGCAGTCCGCTCCGCGGCTTCTCGCCACGCCAGACCAGGGTTCTCGACCGCAGACCGAGCGCGGCCGCTCGCTCGGCCACGAAAGCGCACCAGCCTGCGCTGGCGGGCTGCAAGGCGTGGTCGACGGTGAGCGCCACCAGCGGCCGACCGGCCCGGTCGGCCCAGGCCGCCGCGATGCAGAGCAGCGCCATGGAGTCGCCGCCGCCGGAGACCGCCACCGTCACCGGCGCGCGATCGGGCGCGTTCAGCATTCGCTCGAGGACCGCGCTCGCGTCCCGGATCGCGGCGGCGTCCGCCCTTGTCAGCCCGCCGCGCACCTCGCCTCGCTGCGCACGTCCGCCTCCACCGCCTTCACGCCGGCGCCGGCCCTGGGATAATGGCTGTCGATTTCGGCCAGCACGCCGCAAGCCTCGCGGGCTTGCTTCAGGCCGAGCATGGCGCGGGCGAGATCGAGCGCGGCGTCAGGCCCCCAGCTGGTTTCCGGCCACTGCCGCACCACTGCCAGATCCATGGAGGCGGCGTCGGTGAAGGCCTCGCGGCCGATCAGGATCTTGGCCAGATAGTAACGCGCCTCGCCGGCTCGCGGGCTGTCGCCGAAGCGCGCAACCACGTCACGGAACCGAGCCTCGGCGGTGGCGTAGTCGCCGGCGTTGAAGGCCGAGCGCGCGGCGGCCATCGCCGCGGCGGCGTCGACGGGGGGCGGCTCCGCCGGGGCCGCTGGCGCGGGGGCGATTGCGGCGACCGGCGGCGGCGCCGACAAGCCCGCGATCTTCTGCTCCAGCGCCGCCACCCGCGCCGTCAGCTCGCCGTCCTCCTCGCGCAACGCGTCGGCTTCCTTGCGAGCCTGGTCGACGTCGTGTCCCGCGGACTCCAGTTGGCCGGTCAGCCGGGTGACGGCCTGCTGCAGGTCGTCGATCTTCTGGTTGAGCGCCGCGAACTGGCTGTCGGTGTCCGCCGGCTCGACGATCACC
>DATJRL010000106.1:0-2002 GCA_035504785.1 Caulobacteraceae bacterium | reverse complement strand
AACAAACGGTGGGGGGAAGTTGGGGAAGAAGCCAGGCCTCGCTTCTTCTGCTCACCTCCCCCACCCGGCCTCACCGCTCTCGGCCACCCTCCATCACAGATCGAACCGCACACCCTGGGCGAGCGGCAAGGTCCGGCCGTAGTTCACGGTGTTGGTGGCGCGGCGCATGTAGGCCTTCCAGGAGTCGGAGCCGGCTTCGCGTCCGCCGCCGGTCTCCTTCTCGCCGCCGAACGCCCCGCCGATCTCGGCTCCTGACGGGCCGATGTTGACGTTGGCGATGCCGCAGTCGGAGCCGACGGCCGAGCAGAACCGCTCGGCCTCGCGCACGTCGTTGGTGAAGATCGCCGACGACAGGCCCTGGGCGACGTCGTTGTTTAGCGCGATCGCCTCGTCCAGATCCGAGCAGGCCAGGACATAGAGGATGGGCGCGAAGGTCTCGCGGCGGACGACCTCGGTCTGCGCCGGCATCCGCACGAGGGCCGGCCGGACGTAGATCCCCTCCCCTGGCCCGTCCACGCGCTCGCCCCCAATCACCTGGCCGCCCTGGGCGCGGGCATCGTCGAGCGCACGGCTCATCCCCTGCCACGCGGCCTCGTCGATCAACGGCCCGATCAGGGTCCCAGGATCGCGCGGATCGCCGATCGGGACCGAGGCGTAGGCTCTCTCGAGGCGCGACATCAGCGGCTCGACCAGGTCCTCGTGCACGATGAGCCGGCGAAGGGTCGTGCAGCGCTGGCCGGCGGTGCCCATGGCGGCGAAGGCAATGGCGCGCACGGCGATGTCGAGGTCCGCGGTCGGCCGCACGATGGCGGCGTTGTTGCCGCCCAGTTCGAGCAGCACGCGGGCGAACCTGGCCGCCGCGGCGGGACCTACGGCCCGGCCCATGGCGGTCGAGCCGGTGGCCGAGACCAGGCGCACGCGCTCATTGGAGACCAGCGCCTCGCCGACGTCGCGGCCGCCCACCAGCACCGACGAGAGACCCGCCGGCGCATCGCCGAAGCGCGCCGCGGCGCGATCGAACAGGGCCTGCACGGCCAGGGCGGTGAGCGGCGTCTTTTCCGAGGGCTTCCAGACCACCGGATTGCCGCAGACGAGCGCCAGGGCCGCGTTCCACGACCAGACCGCAACCGGGAAGTTGAAGGCGCTGATGACGCCGACGACGCCCAGCGGATGCCAGGTCTCGGCCATGCGATGCTCGGGCCGCTCCGTGGCGATGGCGAGGCCGAACAGCTGGCGCGACAGGCCCACGGCGTAGTCGCAGATGTCGATCATCTCCTGGACTTCGCCGAGGCCCTCGGAGACCGTCTTGCCGGCCTCGAGGGTGACGAGACGACCGAGCTCGCCCTTCGCCGCGCGCAGCTCCTCGCCGAGCAGGCGTACGAGCTCGCCGCGCCGGGGCGCCGGTATGGCGCGCCAGACGAGGAAGGCCTCATGGGCCGCGGCGATCGCCCGCCGGCAGTCTTCGGGCGACGCGTCGTGGACGCGGGCGATCACGTCACCCGTGATCGGGCTGCGGACGGCGCGCGCGCCGCCTGTCCAGAGATGCTGCTCGACGCCCAGCTTCGCGAGAAGCGTTTCGGTCTCGGCCGACGGGCCCTGCCAGGGAGCGTTCACGCCACGGTCTCCATCATGGCGCTCTCCGCGCCTTCGACTTCAACGTAAGGGTCGTCCGGACCCAGGCCCGCATAGACGCGGCCAAAGCGGTTGGCCAGGAAGTCGCGCAGGACGATCTCCTCCTGACGGACGAGACCGGACTGAGGCAGGACGCCCTCGGCGAGGAGGTCGAGCACGGCGCAGGCGGCGGACGCGGTGGTGATCTGGATCGCGCTCACCGGCTGGCCGTCGATGTCGGTGGCGTAGATGCGGTTCGCATAGGTCTCCTGCATCAGGCGCCCCATCTTGATCCCGCTGACGGTGACGAAGACGATGACCACGTCCTGCAGGGTGACCGGCAGGGCGCTCTCGAGGATGTCCTTGAGCAAGCCGCGCCGGTCGCGCAGGC
>DATJRL010000105.1:0-5376 GCA_035504785.1 Caulobacteraceae bacterium | reverse complement strand
CGATATTCACCGCCACCGACGCCAGCGCGACCTGCATCGGCGTCCGGGTGTCCTGCTGCGCGAAGAAGGCGCGGTTGGTGATCTGGGCGAGCACGAAGGCCGGCACGCCCCAGCCATATTGCTGCAGCGCCTGGCCGGTGGCGACGGCGTCGGCGACCTTGAAGGCCCCGCGGGTGTAGAGACCGTCGATCAGGAAGAACGGCATGGCGATGAGCGCCGCCGCCGCCGGCAAGGTCAGCGCCATGGCGACGGTGATCGCCTGGTCGAGCGCGCCGCGCGCTTGCTTCGAGTCGCCCGCATGGACCGCGCGGGAGAGCCGCGGCAACAGGGCCACGCCGATAGCGACGCCCACCAGCCCTTGCGGCAGCTGGTAGAGCCGGTCGCAAACCGCAAGCCACGAGCGCGCGCCGTTCTGCTGCGAGACCAGGGTGCCCGAGATGAAGATGTTGATCTGGGTGGCGCTGGCGGCGATGGCGCCCGGCACGGCGCGGCCGATCAGCGCCCGGATCTCCGGCGTCAGCCGCGGCGGGCGTATGTCGACCCGCGCGCCGGACTTGCGCACGCCCCACCACAGCAGCGCCGCCTGCGAGACGCCCGCACAGATGACGCCCGCCGAGGCGTAGAACGCCGCCTGCGTCGGAGACTTCGAGGGCAGCACCGTCGCCAGGGTCCAAAGGTTCAGGAGGATCGGCGCCGCGGAGGAGAGGATGAAGCGATTGCGCGCGTTCAGCACCCCGGAGAGGTGCGCGTAGATCGCCATGCACGGCAGGTAGGGCATGGTGATCATGGTCAGCACCACGGCCAGGTGCACCTTGCCGGGCGTGGCCGCGAAACCGGGCGCGATCAGGTAGCGCACCAGCCACGGCATCAGCAGCTCGGCGACGACCGTGATGGCCAGCGTCGCGGCGGCCAGCGTCGCCATGGCGTCGGCGGCCAGGACGTCGGCGATCTCCTCGCCGTCCCGCTCCAGCGAGCGCGCGTAGGCCGGCACGAAGGCCGAGGCGAAGGCGCCCTCGGCGAAGATGCGGCGGAACAGATTGGGGAATGCGAAAGCGGCGTTGTAGGCGTCCGCCGCGATCGTCGCGCTGGCCCCCATGAAGTAGCTGACCGCCAGGTCGCGCGCGAAGCCCATCACCCGGCTTCCCAGGGTGAAGGACGAGATCAGCATCGACGAGCGAAGCATGCCCGCCGTTCGCTGCGGCGGGGTGCTGGCGGCCGGTTGGCTGGCGGTGGGAGCGGCCGATTCGGTCGTGGTCACGCTCCAGTCTTCGGCGGGCCATGAGGCGGGGTCAAGGCGACGGATGGTCCAGGCCCTACGCCGCCGGCTCCATCGCCCCGGCTTCCTCGGCCTCGGCGGCGAGCTGCTGCAGGGTCTCGGCGTGGCTCTCGCGGGTGATGCGGTAGCCGGAGAGCAGGAGGAAAGCGAGGGCGTAGAGGCCGACCTGGGCCGGCGCATAGATCAGCGCCAAGTGGCGCATCACGCCCGGCGGAACCAGGGCCGGATCGGTTCCGGGCCGAAGCGCGATCGCCGCCACGATGGAGGAGGCGGCGAAGATGCCGAAGCCGGAGGTCGCCTTCTGCACGAAGGCGGAGGCGGCGAAGAACAGGCCCTCGGACCGGCGACCGGTCTTCAGTTGCGAGGCCTCCACCACATCGGCGATCATCGCGCCGCCCATGCTGGCCGAGACGATGCCCAGGGCCACGCCGATCACCGAGGTGCAGAATATCACCGCCAGCAGTTGCGGGCTGTGGTTCGCCGGCATCAGGCCCGCCTGGCGCAGCAGGATCGGGGTCAGGCCGGTGGTGGCGGACAGCACCATCATGGTGCGAGTGATGGCGCGCTTCGAGAACCGCCGCCCGAGGATCGGGACGGCGGCGAGCGCGATCCCCGCCGACAGGTAGACGCCCAGCGTCAGCACCGAGATCTGCTTGGCGGTGAATTCCCAGTAGAAGGTGTTGAAGTAGAAGTTCAGCGAGGCGCCCAGCCCGGCCGCCATGGCGCTGGCGATGCTGGAGGCCAGCAGGAAGGCGAAGGAGCGGTTGGCGAGCGTCTCTCGCATCTCGCCCAGAGTCTGGGCCAGGGTGAGCTTTCGCTTGGCCGGCGGCGGCATCAGCCGCGGGATTTGCCGGTGGGTGCCGACGGCGGAGATCAGGATGGCGCAGAACATGATCGCCGCCGCCGCGACGCCGTAGTGGGCGTAGCCGGCGGGATTGAGCTGGCCGACCCGGTGCTTGGCGTCGGGCGCCAGGAACACCGCATAGGCCAGGAAGTTCACGGTGAGCCCGCCAACCCAGGCGAAAAACAGCCGGTAGGAGAGCAGCACCGAGCGCTGCTCGTAGCCGGTGGAGAACTCCGCCGCCAGCGCCGAACTCGGCACCTCGAAACACGAGGCGAAGGCGCGGATCACGATGGCGGTGGCCAGCAGGTAGCCGAACATCGGCGCCCCCGACCAGTGCGGCGGGTTCCACAGCGCCAGATAGGCGAGTCCGAACGGCAGGGCCGCCGCGTACATGAATGGATGCCGGCGTCCCCAAGGGCTGCGCAGATTGTCGGAGAGTTGGCCGATCAGCGGATCGATGCAGGCGTCGAACACCAAGGCGATCAGCGCGGCCAAACCCACCCACTGGGCCGGAACCCCCATGACCTGGTTGTAGAACAGCAGCAGGAAGTAGCTGAAGCCGTTGTCCTTGACCCCGAAGGACACCGATCCGAAGCCGTAGAACAGCCGCGTCGGCAGGTCGACCTCGCGCCGGCCCGCGGTCGCCGCCAGGGCGGCGGCGGCGGCGTTGTCACGGGCCGCCCGCGCGGTCAGCGCGCCCTCCCGGACGCCGGATAACCATGGCCGCGTCGGCGGAAGACCGAGGTCATGCGTGCTCTCTCGTCGATGGCGCGATTGAACCGGTGTTTCGAGGCGCCGTCCAACGGCTTTTCACTCGGCGCCGACGCCTGCGCCAGCCGCTCGGCCAAGACGGTTTTTTCCAAATGGAAATACTGCTAACCTGAAATAATGAGTGGCGAGCCCGGGGCGTTGACGCAGCAAGACAGCGGAGACCGCGCCGCGGAGACAGACCCGCGGCCGACGGCGGGAGCGGCGGGCGTCCCCGCTCCGTGGGCCCGCCTCGCCCTGGACCTGTTCGAGCGGGCCTTCGTCATCGCGCTCTTCGCCTGGCTGACGTGGTCCGTGGTGGCGGCCGTGGGGCGCGGCGCCACGTGGGTGAACCTGCTTCAGCTCGGCGCCGAGGGACTGAACGTCGTCTTTATCGTGCTGCGCCGACGCGCCCTCGCCACGTCCTACCGACCGGCGGATTGGGCCGTCGCCTTGGGCGCCGTGTCGTTCTCGATGGCGGTGCGGCCGGGCGCCCTGCCGCCCCTGGCCTCGCCCGCGATCGCGGCGGCGCTGATCCTGGCCGGGTTCGGCCTGCAGATCTGGTCGAAGTTGACGCTGCGCCGCAGCTTCGGGATCACCCCGGCGAACCGCGGGCTCGTCGTTCGCGGGCCTTACCGTTACGTCCGCCACCCGATGTACCTCGGCTACCTGCTCGGCTGGATCGGGTTCTACATGCTGAACCCGACGCTCTGGAACACTAACGTCTACGCCCTCTGCGCCTTGCTGCAGTGGCTGCGGATCGAGGCGGAGGAGCGCGTGCTGGCCGAGGATCCGGCCTTCGCCGCCTACCGCGCCGAAGTGCGCTATCGAGTCGTTCCCGGCGTGTACTGATCCGCGGCCGCGGCCGTGCGGCCGGGGGAAATGTAACCAATTCGAAACATGCCATCGCGAAGTTGGCGCTGGCGGCGGCGGATCGGGTGGCTCCTCTCCGCACCCGCCGCGAGCCCCGGCGCGAAGTTGGCGACGGGGCTCGCGTCCCTGTCGGCGCAGGGGCCGCGACGATCCGTCGTGCAGCCAGGACCGATACCATCCGCTTCAGCGTCGCGCCCGAGCCCTGATTGGCCGAACCGCATCCGAAGCACTGGACCGGCCGCCGTGGACGGGCTTAGCGTTCAACGCACGGTTCCGAAGAGACCCGAAGGGAGCACGCCATGGCCCTCAAGACTCCGGCCGAATATGTCCAGTCGCTGCGTGACGGGCGCGTCACCTACTGGGATGGCGAGCGCATCGACGACATCACCACGCATCCGAAGTTCAAGATCCCGATCGCGGTCGCCGCCACCGACTACGAGTACGCCGATCCGGCGCGTCGGGAGGTGATGACCTACCGTACCGAAGAGGGCGAAGTCGCGCACCGCATCTTCCAGATTCCGCGCTCCGAGGCGGACCTCGAGCGTCGCATCGAGCTCATGCACGACCTCTCCATCGCCGGCGGCGTCACCAGCGTGTTCATGGCGCTGATGAGCGTCAAGGACACGGTGGCGGAGGTCAGCCCCCGGTACGCCGCCAACATCGAACGGATGTATCGCTACGTGCGCGACAACGACCTGCGCGCCGCCGAGGTGATCACCGACCCGAAGGGCGACCGCAGCCGCCGCGCCCACGAGCAGGACGATCCCGACCTCTACGTCCGCATCGTCAGCCGCAACGACGAGGGCATCGTGGTGCGCGGCGCCAAGCTCCACATCACCGCCGCCTCGCTGGTGCACGAACTGGTGGTGATGCCGACCAAGGGCATGCGCCAGGACGAGCACGACTATGCTGTGTCGTTCTCGATTCCGGTGAACGCGCCCGGCGTCTCGATCATCAACCGCAGCTTCGCCGCGCCGGAGCTGAACGCGTTCGACTACCCGGCCAGCGGCCACCACTCGATGCCGGAAGGCTTCGTGGTGTTCGACGACGTGTTCGTGCCTTGGGACCGGGTGTTCCTGGCCGGCGAGGTGCAGCTGGCCTCGCGCCTGGCCCAGTCGCTGGGCCTGTGGGAGCGCACCGGCGGGCTGGTGGGATCGGTGGGCTCGTCCCGGCTCTTCGTCGGCCTCGCCCAGCTCGTCACCGAGATGCAGGGCAAGGAGCGCGACGCCAACTGCCAGAACACCATCGCCGAGCTGATCTGCTACGCCGAGATGTTGCGGATGAGCCTCGACTTCGCCTGCCGGCACTACGAGACCACGCCCTCGGGCATGATCCACCCCAACACGCTCGCGGTGAACGCGGCCAAATACTACTACGCGGCCAACTACCACGACGCGGTCAAGAAGCTGCACGACCTGGCCGGCGGCCTGGTGCTGACGCTCCCGTCCGAGGCGGATCTGCGCAACGAGGCCTCGGGCCGCTACATTCGCAAATACCTGCACACCAAGTCCGGCGTCGACGTGGAGACCCGGATGCGGGTCTACAACCTGATCCGCGACCTCACCGCCGACTCCTACGGCGGCTGGCACCTGGTGGTGGCGCTGCAGGCCGGCGGCGGCCTCTCGGCGCAGCGGAT
>DATJRL010000104.1:0-2162 GCA_035504785.1 Caulobacteraceae bacterium | reverse complement strand
CGAGGAAGCCCACTAGATCGCCGCGGCTCAGCTGCGGCGGTGTAGCGGCTTGAGGAAGCGGTTCACGGTCGGGCGCTGCTCTGGAAAGATGAACCAGCGCGCGAGCTTCAGGGCTGCGGGCCGCGGCGCGGTGGCCGTGGCCAGGAACCATGCGCAGAAGACGGCGCGCATCGTCGGGTGGACGTCGAAGCGCCGCCGTGCGGCCTGGAATCCGGCGACGGCGAGTGCCGCGCGCGTGTCGCCCGGGCACGTGTGGCGTGCAGGGTCGAAGCGCAGCGAGATCAGCCGGTTCGCGAGGTCTGACACCGAGAGCCTCGCCGCCGGGCGCTCGTGGATGCCGAGCCGCACGGCGAGCTTCTCCAGTTCGCCGTCGGTCACCTGGGCCTTGGCGATCGTGAGGTGGATGTGGGAGAGGTCGAGGCCGGCGTCCCATGCCTGCTCGTAGGCGTTGGCGTCGTGGATGCGGCGATAGCCGCCGATCAGGTTGAGCGACACGACCGGCCCGAGCAGGGGCGGGAGATGCTGGAGGTAGTAGTCCGCGCCGATCTCGTAGCCCTGCTCCGGGATCGGCATGATCTGGCGCAGCATTCCGACGGGGAACGCGTTGCCGCTCGTAGCGATCCAGGTGATGTCGAAGGGGAAGGTCAGCTCCGCACGCCGCATGTCGCCCTGCGGCAGGGGCAGGTGCGCCGGCGGCTTGACCTGGCCACTGGCGGTGCCGTCGGCGTGAGTCATCGCGAGGCGCCACTGGATCTTGGCCGCGTCAGGGTGGGCGAGCACCGCCTCCGCGACGTGCTCTGCGATCCGCGCGTCGAGCATGTCGTCGGCGTCGAGGAAGATCACGACGTCACCCTCCACCATCGCGAAGCCCGCGTTCATGGCGGAGGCCTGCCCGCCGTTCTCCTTGAGCACCGCCACGATGGCGTCGCCGTAGGAGCGCAGGATCTCCGCCGAGTCGTCCGTCGAGCCATCGTCGACGGCGATCACGCGGACGTGGGGGTAGCTCTGCGACAGCGCGCTGTCGACTGCCGCGCGCAGGTAGCGCCCGTAGTTGTAGCTGCCGACGACAACGTCGATCTTCAGCGGCTTGCTCGGCGCCACGGCTGTTGCCGTGGCCCCCGGTCTCGCCGCCATGCCGTCCTGGCCTTTCACAGCGGGATCAGCCGTCGGCTGGGGGTGGGCGAGCCCATCGCCGCCGCCGTACCCGGTCTGCGCCATGCCGAAAACTTAGCTGCTCGCCCGTGGCTCCGCAGCGGGCGCCGGTTGCTGAGCGTGCTCCAGCGCAGGGGAGACAGAGCGTCCAGTCGGGCAGCAACCGGCTGGACGCCCACTGCGCTCGAACACTCCACTGCCGCGGGAGTTGCGCGTCGCCGCCGAGCCTGCGGGCATCAGCCGAGGACTCGAAGGACCGGGGTGCGCGTCGTCCTCTTGTGCTTGTCCTCGCCGCGGGGCCTCGGCGTCACGCGGGTGAGCTCGAGGGCGCTGACGTAGGTGCTCGGGGCGCCGCCAGCCGCGATCACGTCGATCGAGACGCTCGCGATCAGGCGCTTCTTCTTGGCGAGCAGCCTGCGGCCGGCGGTGTTGAGATTCGCCGTCACCCGCGCCAGTCCCTTGGCATTCAGCTGGAAGCGGAACTGCGCGATCACCGTGCCCCTGCTCGAGTAGCGAAGGGCGCCCACGCCACGGCAGACCGCCTTGCAGGCGATCTCCATCGTCAGGCGGTCGCCCTTGACGAGCGCGTAGGCCGGGAAGACGACCGGAACCTTGGCCACGAAGCCGCAGCCTCCGAAGCAGGGGTTGCTGGCGCCGCCGGTGCCGCTCGGGGCGGCCGCACCGCCCGGCGCGCCGGAGCTGCCGCCGCTGCCGACCGCACCCGCAGACATCGTGGTATCGAGCGCCGTGACGAGGGTGGACGCGGCATCGGCCTTGTAGGTCGCCGCGCTCGGGCCGCCGGCACCACCACCACCGGCGCCGCCGGTCCCGCCGGCGCCACCGGCACCACCGTTGCCGCCGGCGCCCTCGCTCGGGACGCCGTTGATCGCTCCCGCGCCGCCCTTGCCACCGGCGCCCGCGGCGCCACCGGCGCCGCCGGCGCCACCGGCGCCGCCGTTGCCGGCCACGATCGAGCTGCCGTTGTCGACGACGACGTTGGAGGCGTCGTT